>VGYC01000011.1 GCA_016873095.1 Planctomycetota bacterium
GGCTACCGCGCTTTGCCCAACCCCTCTCACGATCAATGCCCAAGTCCATGACCGCAAATCCATAAAACTATGCTGCGGACGCTCTCTCGCACCACGTCATCGCTCGACTGAACATTTGTGCGTAATATTCAGCCCAGAGGGAGAGGGGAGAAGAAGGTTTATTCTCAGCCCTGGACGTTTTTTTCGATCCAGCCGCCGCCGAGGAGGTGGTCGCCGTCGTAGAAGACGACGGCCTGGCCCGGGGTGATGGCGGATTGCGGTTGGTCGAAGACGACGTTGACCCTGTCTTGTGGCAGCGTGTGCAAGGTCGCGGCGGCGGGGGCATGGCGATAGCGGATCTTGGCGGTGCAGCGCAGTGTCGTGTCCGGCGGGTCGATCAGCCAGTTGACCTGTGACGCCGTCAGCTCGGTGCCGAGGAGCGCCTCCGGGTCGCCGAGGACGACGGCGTGCGTCTCGGGGATGATGTCGAGGACGTAGCGGCGCGAGCCGGCGGCGTAGCCGAGGCCCTTGCGCTGGCCGATGGTGAAGCGTTCATAGCCGTCGTGGTCGGCGAGGACGTTGCCTGCGGCGTCGACGAAGTTGCCGGCCGTTTGCAGTTCCGGCCGGCGGCGGCGAATGAAATCGGCATGATCGTTGTTCGGGACGAAGCAGATCTCGACGCTGTCCGGCTTGTCGGCCACGCCCAGTCCCAGCTCGCGGGCCAGGCGGCGAACTTCTTCCTTCGGGTAGCCGCCGATGGGAAACAGCAGCCTGGGCAGGATGGAGCGCGGCACGCCGAACAGGACGTAGGACTGGTCCTTGGCGGGGTCGGCGCCGCGATGCACGGCGCGCTGGTTGACCATGCGGGCGTAATGTCCCGTGGCGATGAAGTCGGCGTCGAGTTGCCGGCCGTAGTCCCAGAGCTTGCCGAACTTCAGCCAGCTATTGCAGACGGCGCAGGGATTGGGCGTGCGGCCGACGAGATACTCGTCGACGAAATAATCCATGATGCGGCCAAAGTCCTCCTCGAAATCGAGGGCATAGAAGGGGATGTCGAGACTGTCGGCGACACGGCGGGCATCGCCGGCATCCAGCGCGCTGCAGCAGCCCTTCTTGTGGGCCGGGCCGTAGTCCGCAACCGGCTGGTGCACGCCGGTGCGCATGAACAGGCCGATGACATCGTATCCTTGCTGCTGGAGCAGATACGCCGCCACGGAGCTATCGACGCCGCCGCTCATGGCCAGGACAACGCGCGCGTTCATGCTGTTCATCATAGCAGCGTTGGCATGAAAAGGGGCGCGGCGCGATCACAGCAAGTCGACATACGCCACCGCCAGCAGGTCCTCCGCCGCGACACCGAGCCGGCGACGCATTTCCTCGGCGATGCGCTCGCCGTCGGCGGGACTCTGGCCGGGTTGCAGGACCACCTCGACCTCGAGGAAGCGGCCGAGGCCCTCCACCTCGTCGAGATGAATCCGCGTCTGCCCGCACAGGTAGAGCCAGCGCGATTTGCGCACCTCGCCGCGCACGCCGAGCGCGCGGGCCAGTAGCGCGCGGAGCGCGTCCGGCTGGTCGGTGTGCGCTCGTTCGTAGGAGGATTGTTTCGGTCCGGGTCGATTGTCGCGCGTGTAGTGAATCAGCTCGCCGTGATCGGGACCGAGGCGGCGCAGCTTCAGCCGTCCGCGAGCGACGTTGAAGAAGGTATCGATCTGCTCGAGCAAGGTCGGCGGCGCGCCGGCAAGTTCGCCGGCCAGCTGTTGCAGCCGTTCGAAGTCCCGGGCAGGCGCTTTCCATTCGATGTTGCTGGGCATGTTGTCACTCGGTGAGTGCGACCTCGCTCCACATGCTGCATCTACAGCAGGCGCAGCAACTCCGGCAGGATCACGCCTGAAGGCCCGCGCAGGCTGAGCGCCACCCTCCTGCTGGCGTCCGTCTCATCCAGATTGATCTCGATCACCCGGGCGCCCTGGTCGCGGGCGGTCATGATGAGTCCGGCGGCGGGATAGACAAAGGCACTCGTGCCGATGACCAGGAAGCAATCGCAGTCCTGCACGGCGAGTTCGGCCCGGGCCCAGATGTCGAGCGGAAGCATCTCGCCGAACCAGACGACATCGGGGCGCAGCAAGCCCTGGCATGTGGTGCATGTGGGCATCTCGGACAGGGTCTCGGTGGGCCGCTCGCTGCGCGCGTGGCAGGCGGTGCAGCGGACGCGGCGGATGCTGCCGTGGATTTCCAGAACATTGCGGCTGCCGGCAGCCTGGTGCAGGCCATCGACATTCTGCGTGACCAGCGTGAAGGACGGTCCCAGCCGGTCCTCGAGCGCGACCAGGGCGACATGGCCAGGATTGGGCCGAACGGTGGCCAGGCCGGCGCGGCGGGCATTGTAGAAGCGCCAGACCTGTTGCGGGTCGCGTGCGAAGGCCTGCGGGGTGGCGACGTCCTCGATGCGCTGGCCTGCCCAGAGTCCGCCGGCACCGCGAAAGGTGGCCAGTCCGCTCTCGGCACTGATGCCCGCGCCGGTGAGCACGGCGAGGCGCCCGGCCGCGCGAACCATGTCGGCCGCTTGATTCAGGTCAGGGCTGGTCATCATGGCCTCGCAAGGAGTCTCTTGGGGCAATGGCAGGCCGGTGACGTGCACCAGGCTACCAATCATTACAACTTGATTCGTCGAGTAGTGATTTATTCGTCCGACCGAGGATGTGCCGAGGGGGTATATGTCGGTTTCTGGACGAATCCTGGACGAATCATTGGACGAATCATTGGACCGATACCGGCTTGCCGCGTCCCTCGCGGCCCTCGACAAGAGTGAGGCTGATGCCTTCCTGGACGACCTTGCCGTCCTGATTCAGGATCTGCCGTTGCCAGGTGATGACGCCGCGGCGGCCGCGAGCGCGAACCTCTTTTTCGAGTACCTTGCTGCGCAGCCGGATGGTGTCGCCGAAGTAGACGGGCTCCTTGAACTGCCAGTCGCGCAGGCCCATCAGGGCCATGGTACGCATGGGCGGGGCCGTCAAGCCGAGGCCGCTGGACATGACCATCACGAGCAGGCCATGCGCGACCGGGGCGCGGAACGGGGTGGTCTTGGCGAACTCGTGATCCATGTGGATGGGGTTGAAGTCGCCGCTCAGGCCGGCGAAGTTGACGATGTCCGCCTCTGTGACGGTGCGACCGAGCGAATCCCACTCCTGGCCCACCTCGACATCGTCGAAATACAGATGCATCGGGGTGAATGACATGACGAAGTCCCTCGCTCCGAGTCCTCCGTTGGTTTTATGAAATCTCGACGGGGAATTGAACCGGGCCATGCCACAGGTCGGCGACGCTGCGCTGCCAGGAAATGCGCGGCGTCCAGCCGGTGGCCCGCCGCAGGCGCGTCGTGTCGCCGGCGCTGCGCTCGATGCCTCCGCTCGCCCGACCAGCCACCGCCCGGCAGCCGCCCGCGAGGCGGCACAGCTCTGCCGCCAGCGCCAGCACGGGGGTCTCCACGCCGGTGGCGATGTTGTAGATCCCGGCTCGTCCCGGCGTGGCGACATCGCGTTCGAGCAGCGCCGCGAGCGCCGTGGCCACATCGCGCACGTCGATCCAGTCGCGGGTGGCGTGCGCGTTCGCAACCGGGATGTCAGAGGCCGACACGTCAGCGAGGGACGACATTGACCCTCGCTTACGCGTCGGGTTCCGCTCTTTAATTCGCGCCGCGAGCGCCGCCGGCATGAAATGCGCGGGCAAACCGGGGCCGACGATATTGAACGGCCTTGCGATCAGCACGCGCAATCGGTGTCGAGCCGCCAGCGCGCGGGCGACCTGGGTCTGCGCGAGCTTGCTGCGGCCATAGGGCGACCGCGGCCGGCAAGGCTGGTCCTCGCGAATCGGTAGCGCCGTCGCGGCGACGTCGCCGTACTCGGCGGCGCTGCCGAACAGCATCACCGTCGCCTCGGGCGCGTGCCGAGCGACGGCTCGGAGCAAGTTCGCGGCGCCGTTGACGTGCACCCGCTTCAGCCATTCGACGTCGCCGCCATTCGTGACACCGGCGCAGTTGATGATCCAGTCCGGCGAGATAGCTGCCACCACGCCGGCGACCTCGTCGGCATCGGTCACATCGCAATGCGGCCCGAGTCCGGATCGGGTGGTGGCAATCACCTCGTGCCGACGTCGTTCGAGTAGCGCGTGCAGATAGCTGCCGACAAAGGAATCGCCCGCAATGAGGAGAACGCGGCTCATGTCACGCCACCGCATGCTTGTCGGCCGGAAGAAACTCGCGGCGCCGTTCCTGGAAGATTTCATTGGCGCGCTGCAAGTCCTCGTAGCGGCCCAGGTCGAGCCAGGAGGCGTCGCTGGCGTAGGTCACGACCTTCTTGCCTGCTTCGAGCAAGCGCAGCACGAGTGACGGGAAATCGAGATACTCGCCCGGCTTGATGTACGACAGCGCCTCAGGCTCGTAGACATACACGCCCATGCTGACGCCATATGACAGCACCGGCTTCTCGATGTAGTTGACGACGTGCCCGGCGGCGTCCGTCTCGATGACGCCGAGGTCGATCTTGACGTCTTTTCTGTGCTTGCCGATCGTCAGCCATGCTTCCTGCTCGTGGTGGTGACGCACGAGTGCGCGATAGTCGAGGTTGGTGAGCAGATCGCCATTCATGACGAGAAAGGTGTTGTCGAGCCCGCGGATGGAAGCCAGCGAGCCGGCCGTGCCGGTCGGCTTCTCTTCCTCGACGAAATCGATTTTGGCCAGCCAACGCAGCGAGCGATGCTGGCGGATGAACGTGTGGAAGTAGGTGCTCATGTAACCGAGGGCAAGCGTGATGTGATCGAAGCCGGCCTCGGCAAGCTGACGGATGATGATCTCCAGGATGGGGGTCTCGCCGACCGGCAGCAACGGCTTGGGAATCACCGTCGTGAACGGCGCCAGCCTGCTGCCGCGACCTCCTGCCAGGATAATGGCCCGCATGTCAACTCCTGTGATTCTCACGCACGCCGGAGCGTGAGGCCTGCTCACACGCGATACGCGTCGATGCTGAACGAGTTCAAGTTTCCGCGCACCCAGTCGAGCGTTTGCCGCAGGCCGTCGTCGAGGCTGGTCGTTGCTCGCCAGCCGGCGCGCTCGCTTGCGGCGACGGCAGATCCAATAAGCTTGTAAACCTCGCTGGCGTCCGGGCGGCGACGCTCGTCGGTCTCCTCGATGGGCAGCAATCGGCCCGCCAGCCGGCAGATGCGCTGCGCCAGCTCGCCGATGCTCACCGCGGAGCCGGTGGCCAGGTTCGTCACCTGGCCGATGCATCTGGTCGATTCGCCGCAGGCGAGGAAGCCGGCCACGGTGTCCTTGACGAACACCATGTCACGCACCGGCGTCAGGCAGCCGAGCCGGACTCGGTCCGCCGCCAGCGCCTGCGACATGATCGTGGGGATGACGGCCCGGGCGCTCTGCCGCGGTCCGTAGGTGTTGAATGGTCGGACCACCATCACGGGCAGTCCGAAGGCGCGATGGTAGCTGAGCGCGAGCTGGTCGGCGCCAATCTTGCTCGCCGCGTACGGCGACTGCGCTTGCAGCGGATGGTCCTCGTCGATCGGCGTGCGCAGGGCCGTGCCGTAGACCTCGCTGGTCGAGGTGATGATGGTACGCTCGACTTCGAGGTCGCGGGCCGCCTCGAGGATGTTCAAGGTTCCCTGGATGTTGACGGCAACGTAGGCATCCGGCGCGACATACGAGTAAGGAATGCCGATCAGCGCCGCCAGATGATAGATGCGCATGCAGCCGGCGACGGCCTTGCGCGTCGCCCGCCCGTCGCGGATGTCGCCGTGAACGATTTCCAGATGGCCTGTCAAGTCTGAGGGGATTTCACTGAGGCAGCCGATGCCGCCGCTGGAGGTGTAACGGACGAAGGCCCGGACGCGCTGGCCGCGCCGCAGCAGTTCCTCGACGAGATGGCTGCCGATGAAGCCTCCCGCCCCCGTCACCAGCGTCTTGCCGTGGCTGGACATCTCTGCGTCTCGACCATTCATCCGTGAATCGGCCCGAGACGAGAGAGTATCATCCCTGGGGGGAATGGGTCAAGGCGGAGGCTGGCGCGTCCTTCAGAAGCGCGGTATCGGCGGCAGCGTCTTGATCAGCGCGTCGGACGGCAATCCCTTCGCTTTCGCGTCTTTGGTGAAGAATTCCAGTGCCCCGAGTAGCTCTGCAATCTGTTCCTGTACGTCCATCGTATTTCTCAGAGGCTCTATGGAAAGGAATGTAAGTCATTGGAAGAGGTTATGGCGAAGCTGCCTATCTTAACAATTGCCTTTTCCCAGCCTTTTTCGCGATTTCCCGGTCGTGGTAAGCGGGGCAATCCTCCTTAACCTCTTTTCGCTGTTGACGTTGATTTCCGGAGCGCCTCTCACTTCCAGCGACCTTGCATCGGCACGGAAACGAATCGTCCCCGGACCGCCGACGGCGCTCCAGGAGTCCGGACATATGGTGCAGCAAATGAAGTTGACGAGACTGTCGTGGCCCGGCACCATCCAATCGGCCAGATGATAGTCGCGGCAAGTCAGGTTGCTCGTACTCGACACCTGGACCGTGATGACGACCGCGTCATCTTTTACGACTTGCGTCAAGTGAGCCTGCTTGAGCAGCAGGTTCAGTGCGGAGCGCAAGGACACGCGTTCCACGACCAGGGTCAATGGCTGGTCCAGGCTCACACTGGCTTGGCGCAATGCGGTTTCATCCGCGACCATGTTGAGCCCACTCATTAGCCGTAAGTCGTCGATGGCTTGCCTCAGCGGCACATCCTTGATGTTCAGGCTGACCCGCGAGTCAAGTTTGGCGTCGATGGCATCACGAAGCTGCTGCTTGATCTGCTCTCGAAGTGATGTCAGCAACCGGTGAACCAGTTGCTGCACCTCTGCCGGCTGGTTGACGACGATTGCCATGCCCAGCGGGAAGTACCCGATGACGCCGGTTCCACCGACCGACGCCCAGGATTCCGGAGCGATCCTGGTCGTGATGAGCCGGATGAGCTTTTCTTCCGACGACTTGCGGTCGCTGTCGGCATGAAAGGGGACGGGGCGGCCTGCCTCGTCGTAGTCCACGGCCAGGAGATCGGCAATCGAGTAGACGACCTGGACTGGCTCGCTGCCGCTTGCCTCGACGGGCTTGTCCGACACGGCCAACGTGAGGGCAGGACCAATCAACCAGCATAATACCATGCTCATGTCTGGGCTCCTGAATAGCTTGTCCGAAACCAACGAGCGAGCGGGATAGCTTTTTGACGCGAGGCTGTCTGCGCGACTTGCCGAGCGACCTGGCGAAGGCTGGCAAGATGGGAAACCGATTCGAGTCTCCGTTCACGATCGTCGAAGTCCCAGCACCGATCCGTCAATCAGGTGGCTGGACAGATTGCCGGCACCGCAAAACGTCGTGATCTGCTTGCAAGCAAACGTCGCAGTTGCGACAATAGCAGCATTCCCTCCCAGGCACTCCACGTGCCTTGCAAGTGGCTCCTTTGACTCGGCTCGAGGAGAATCGATGCTCACGATCCATGAAGGCGACGGCCGGATGAATCGGCGGCAGTGGCTGAGCGTCGGCAGTCTGGCGCTGGGCGGATTGTCGCTAGCGTCGCTACTGGCCGGCCGGGCCGCCGGGGCAACGTCAGGGTTGATCACGGGTCGTTCGGTGATCTTCTTGTTTCAGCAGGGCGGGCCAAGCCAGCACGAGACCTTCGATCCGAAGATGACGGCGCCGGATGGCGTGCGCACGATCACCGGCACGGTGAGAACGCGGCTGCCGGGCATTTACTTTGGCGACACATTGCCGCAGCTTGCCGCGCTGGCGGACAAGCTCACCATCGTCCGCTCCTTCCAGACGGGCAATGCCAATCACAACATTCGTCCCATCGTCGGCCCGGAAACGCTGAATACCAACATGGGCTCACTGTGCGCCCGCGTACTCGGCGCCATGGACCCGCGGACGGGGATGCCGACGAACGCGGTGCTGTTTCCCCAGGCGGTGAGCGCGGAGGTGGCCCGTGGGCAGGGTCGCGGTGACCTGACCTCGACCGGAGTGGTGGGAGCTGCCTACGCCCCCATGGTTCCCGGCGGGGCCAGCAACATGCTCGGCAATCTGCGCCTGAGCCTCGATGCCGAGCGCTTCCACCAGCGCCGCGACCTGCGCGGGCAGCTGGACCGATTACATCGGCGCCTGGACAACGAAGCATCGTATCAGGACTTTGACCGCAGCCATCGACAGGCTTGCGAGGTGCTGCTGAGCGGCCGGGTGGCCGACGCCCTCGATCTGTCGCGCGAGGATCCGCGCGTCGTGGCTCGCTACGATACCAGCCGTTTTGCAGTGGGGCAGGAATGGCCCAACAAGGGGCGTGGCCGCAAGGGCTATTACACCGGGCATGCGAAAGCGCTGGGCAAGATGTTGCTGCTGGCTCGCAGGCTATGTGAGGCGGGCTGCGGTTTCGTCACGGTGCACGCCGGCTACGAAGGCATCTGGGACATGCACGCCGACGGTGAAAACCTGAACATCGCCGACGGCATGCAGACCGTGGGCCGGTCGTTCGACCACGCCGTGGCCGCATTCATCGCCGACCTGGAGGCACGCGGGCTGGAGGACAAGATTGTCCTCATCGCGGCGGGAGAAATGGGCCGCACGCCGCGCATCAACCGCACCGGCGGCCGCGACCACTGGGCCCGCCTGGCCCCGCTCATGGTTTACGGTGGCGGAGCGCGCGGCCGCGTGATCGGCCAATCGACGCGCGACGGCGGCGAACCTGTCGGCGACAACTACACCAGCGCCAACCTGATCTCAACCGTGCTGCACGCCATGTTCGACATCGGCGAGCTACGCCTGCAACCCGCCCTCGGGGCAATCTCGCGGCTCGCGGAGACTCCGCCCATCCCGGGGGTGATCGGATAGTTTACCTTCGCGTTCGCTGGCAACGTGAGCAGGAGAGGATGACATGCGCTCGAATTCGGTTTTCATTGCGGTGCTTGGCCTGGCGTTCATCGCGAGCCATCGGGCCGTCGCGGACGCCGACCCCGGCAAGCCAGTGTCCCTTGCCATTCATCCGCAATCGATCCGTCTCACGTCCGCGCGCGACATGCAGCAGATCATCGTTACGGGTCTCCAGCCTGACGGCAGCGAGCGCGATCTGACCTCTTCTGCTGCGTTCCGCGTGGAAGCTCCCGAAGTGGCGGTCATCGGCAGCAATGGTCTGGTGGAGCCGCGCAAGAATGGCCGCACAACCTTGCTCGTTCAGGCCGGCGCGCTGACGGCACGAGTACCGATCGTGGTCGAGGGACTGGACAAGCCGCAACCGGTGAGTTTCCGGCACGAGTTCATCGCAGCGCTCAACGTCGCCGGCTGTAACATGGGGGCCTGCCACGGCTTGCCGAGCGGGCGGGGCGGCTTCAAGCTCAGTTTACGCGGCTTCGATCCTGGCGCCGACTACCTGGAACTGACCCGTGAAGTCTTTGGCCGGCGTACCAGTTCACTGGACCCCGAAGCCAGCCTCATCTTCCAGAAAGGCATGGGCCGAATCCCGCATGAGGGCGGCCCGCGCTTGCTGTCGCCCAATCCGGTTCCCGCGCAGATGATTCGTGGCTGGCTGGCCGAAGGGCTGCGGAACGACCGCGACGATTTGCCTGCGTTGCAGAAGATTGCCGTCGTGCCCGGGCCGCGCGTTTTGCAGGCGCCATCGACTCGGCAGCAACTCGCCGTGCTGGCGACCTTCGCCGACGGCAGAGTACGCGACGTGACCCGCCTGTCCGTCTTCAGCAGCAGCGACGACAATATTGCCAAGGTGGACGCCACCGGCCTGGTCGAGATGCAGCAAGTCGGCGAGGCCGCCATCCTGTGCCGCTATCTCGACGTCATCGAGTGCGTACGGCTCACCTATGTCGAGCCACGCAAGGACTTCCGCTGGCCGAGCCCTCCGGAGAACAACTATGTTGATCGGCACGTCTTTGCGAAATTAAAGCTACTGAACATCGCGCCATCCGAGCTGTGCAGCGACCAGGTTTTCCTGCGGCGCGTGTATCTCGACCTGTGCGGCATCCTGCCGACTGCCGATGAGGTGCAACGCTTTCTGTCCGACAAGTCTGCCGACAAGCGAACGGTGCTCATCGACAAGCTGCTTGCCCGTCCGGAGTATGCGGACTACTGGGCGCACAAGTGGCTGGACCTGCTGCGCAGCAACCGCAAGCACATCCAGATCACCGGCAGCCACGTGTTCCGCAACTGGATGCGGCGGCACTTCGAGCGCAACACGCCGTGGGATGCGGTGGTCCGCGAGCTGCTGACGGCGGGCGGCAGCACGTTTGCCAATCCACCTGCGAACTTCTACCGCGGCAATTACGACGGCCACAAGCCGTCGGTCACACGCGATCCACAAACGCTGGCCGAAATGACGTCACAGCTTTTCCTGGGCGTGCGCATGCAGTGCGCCCAGTGCCACAATCATCCTTACGAACGCTGGTCGCAAGACGACTACTACCACCTCGCGGCATGGTTCGCCCAAGTGAAGGCTCGGCCGGACGCGCTGCATCCGGGAGGCCCCAGGCCGAACTACCCCTGGCAGCTACGTGAAAACGCCATCGTCGTCTTCCCCACCAGATCCGGGGAGGTCACCCAGCCGCGCACCGGCAAGGTGATGCCGCCCAGGATCATGGGCATGCCGGCGCCGACCATCGCCCCGGGCACGGATCGCCGTCAGGTGCTCGCCGAGCAGATGACCAGCGTCAAGAACCCGTTCTTTGCCCGGGCCGCGGTCAATCGCGTCTGGTTCCACCTGCTCGGCAAGGGCATCGTCGATCCGCCGGACGACTTCCGCGATTCCAATCCATCCGCAAACGATGCGCTGCTCGACGCCCTTGCCAAGGACTTCGTCGATCACCAGTTCGACATGAAGCACATGATCCGCACCATCGTGCTGTCACGGACCTATCAGCTCAGTAGCCACACCAACGAGACAAACCAGAACGATGACAAGTACTTTTCGCATGCCCTGGTGATGAGCAAGAGGCTGTCGGCGGAGGTTCTGCTCGACGCCATCTGCGCCGCCACCGGCGCACCTGAGAAGTTCCCCGGCTATCCGCTGGGCACACGGGCTGTGCAGTTGCCCGACGGCGAGGTGGTCAACACCGGCGGCCGTTACGCCGGCTGGGACCGCCATCCCTTCCTCAAGGCCTTCGGCCAGCCGGCCCGCGAACTGGTCTGCGAATGTGAACGCGAAGGCGATGTCTCCGTGGCACGAGTGCTGGAGATGAAGAACGGACCGTTCGTCCGCGCCAAGATCCAGGCCGCCGACAATCGCCTCGGCAAGCTGCTGGCCCGCAAGTTGCCTGACGGCGAGGTGCTCAACGAGCTCTTTCTGGTAACACTGTCGCGCATGCCGCTGGAGGATGAGACTCGCGCGGCCCTTGATATCGTCCAGTCGGCCACGAACCGGCGCGAAGCGTGGGAGAGCGTACTCTGGGCCCTCCTGAACACGAATGAGTTCTTGTTTCGGCATTAAGCCGCAAATGCGCCAAAACTGCCTGGTCAGTGCCATCGGCGCCCGCCTGGCTGCCGCGGCGGCGCTATCGAGAAAGTTCACCAACTCGGCTTGCCTCGAACATGGGAATTGGGTAGAAATTGGGACGGTGGGAAGGACTCCCGCTTGCGCGGACAAGGAAGTCCAGGGTCACTCGTGCCCGACCGGAGAGAGCGTGGATCGCTCTCTATTCGTCGGGCGTTTTCGTCACGGTTGACTCCACGGCCTCGACCATTCTGGCCGTGGAACCCTGGAAAGGAGGCCTCCCATGCTCGTGCTTTCTCGTCGTCACAGCGAGAAGATTCTCTTCCCGAATCTGGGCATCTCCATCGAGGTGCTGAGTGTCGCCGGCAAGCTGGTGCGTCTTGGCGTCAAGGCGCCGCGCGACATAAGCGTGGTTCGCGAGGAGATTTATCAACACACCGCAGCCAGCGCCTTGAAACGCGATCCGCCCAGCGCTCACGACCTTCGCGGCCAGCTCAACAACGCCAGCCTGGCGCTCCACCTGGCCGTCAAGCAATGCCGCAGCGGCCGTGTCAGCGAAGCCGAAGAATCGCTCAATGAAGCCCTGCAAAAGTTGGCGCTCATCGATGGCAGGTTTTCGAGCCGGCCTCCTGCCGTCACGGCGCGTTCGCGCATCCAGGCTCTCCTGGTGGATGACAATGACAACGAATCCGCGTTACTGGCCAGCTTCTTGCAGCTCAGCGGCATCAATGTCGATCGCGCACATGACGGCTGCGATGCGCTCGATTACCTTTCCAGCCACGCTCAGCCGCACGTCGTGCTGCTGGACATGCGCATGCCGCGCTTTGATGGTCCGAGCACCGTGGCCGCGATTCGCCGCAATCCTGCGTACCAGGGACTGAAAGTGTTTGCGGTCAGCGGCAGCCCCCCGGAAGAGTTCGCGATCGTGACGGGGCCGGACGGAGTGGACGACTGGTTTCAGAAGCCGCTCGACCCGCGACGACTCGCCGAGCGCGTCGCCGCTCTTGCCAGAGGACCGGGATGAACCCGCGAGCGGGATGAATGCGGCTTCGACGAATCACGGCTGCTCACGCCGCGCCACCGGTGCTGGATCGTTTCCGCAGAATGCGTGCCAGATCCTCGGGATTCAACGGTTTGACGAGATGCTCGTCGAAGCCTGCGTCGATCACGGCACGTCGATCCTCTTGCCGCCCGTAGCCGGTGAGCGCGATTAGCAGGATTTCATCATGCGAAAGTCGTTGTCGCGTCCTGCGGGCGACTTCATAGCCGTCGAGGCCTGGAAGGCCGATGTCGATGACCGCGGCATCCGGACGAAGTCGCAGGATGGCGTCGAGCCCTTCGCTGCCGGTGGCAGCAGCATGAACCTCGTAGCCGTCTGATTCCAGAAGCGCCTGTAACATGCGGCGGCTGTCGGGGTTGTCTTCCACGATCAGCACGCGGCAAGTGCCAGGAGCGTCCGCGTCTGACAGGACATCGGCCGGCGCGGGCTTGTCAGCGGCGAGCGGCAGGTGGATGATGAACTCGGCGCCCGCGCCCGGCCCGGCACTCCGTGCTTCCACGCGCCCGCCATGCAATTCGGCCACGGCACGCACCAGCGTCAGCCCAACCCCCATACCTCCCTTGGCGCGATCCAGAGTCTCGTCGGCCTGCACGAACATGTCGAAAATCCGCTGCAACATCTCCGGACGGATGCCAACGCCGGAGTCGCGCACGCTGATAACCACGTCGTGATTGTCGCGGCTCATCGACAGGGCGATTTCGCCACCGGGTGGCGTGTACTTGACGGCGTTGGTCAGCACATTGACAACCATCTGCTGGAGCCGGCCGGCATCACCCAGGCAATAACATGCATCGCTGCCCAGGTCCACAGCGAGACGCAGATGGTTGGCCTCGAGTTGCGGCCGAACCACGACCAGCGCTTCCTCCACGGCATCATTGAGCTTGACGCGCTTGCGTTGCAGGCGGATTCGATTCTGGGCGATGCGGCTCACGTCGAGCAGATCGTCGAGCAGACCGGCCATCTGCTTGGTCTGTCGCTGAATGACATGCCGGGCCTCCGCATGCGCCTCCGAGCTGACACCGTCGCGCGCCAGCAGGTGGGCAGCGTTCACCAGCGCCCCCAGCGGGTTGCGCAGCTCGTGTGATAGCATGGCCAGAAACTGGTCGCGACGCTGCAAGGCCAGGCGGGCCTCGTCCTCGGCGCGTTTGCGGTCAGTGATGTCACTGGCGATCCCGGCGACACCCGTCAACCGGCCGTCCGGCTCGCGCAGCGGAAAGAGCACGGTCCAGTAGACGCGCTCGCCTTCCGGCAGCGCGAAGACAATTTCCGTCCGCCGGATGTTGCCCTCGGCGATCACCAGGCGATCATGCTCACGCAACTCCTGGGCACGGGGCGTGGGAAAGAGTTCTGCATCCGTCTTGCCGACGATGTCCGCGATCGGCTTGCCGAGCAGGTCGGCGAAGCTGCGATTGGCCAGCAGATAGCGACCCTGCAGATCCTTGACAAAGATGAATGCTGAGGAATTGTCGAGGATGCTTTGCAAGCGTGTCTCGCTTTCCCGCAAGGCTGCTGCCATCTGCTTGCGCTCGGAGACGTCAATGCAGACGCCGGTCATGCGCGTCGGCTTGCCGTCCGGGTCGCGCAGCACATCTGCCCGCGTCAAGAAGGAGCGCATGCCGTCGGGCAGGGAGACACGAAAGCCGCCGTCGAAAGTCGTGGCCTGCACAAGTGCGGCGCGCGCCGCGTGCTGGAAACCGTCCCGGTCCTCGGGATGGATGAGTTGCACGAAGTCGGCAAACGCAAGCGGGCCCGCGTCAGGCGCCACGGACAGGATCTTCAGAAAACGATGCCCGAGCACCACAATATCGTTACCAACGTCCCAGTCCCAGGTGCCGATTTCGCCGAAAGTCAGGGCGGCGTCGAGCCGCCGCTGACTCAGACCCAGCTCACGCGTGGCCTCCTTGACCTGCGTGACGTCAACAAATGTCAGCACGGCGCCGGTCACCATCGCGCCATTCTGCGTGCGGTACGGCAAGATCCTCATCAGGAACGAGCGCTGCCGCGGGCCTTCGACCTCATACTCCACGACGCTTTCGCTGGCGCGCATCCTCTCGATCAATTCCAGGAGCTTGTCGTTGCCGATATTCAGATCATTGGAGATGTGCATGAGCGGCCGGCCCACGTCCTGCGGCAGCAGGTTGAACACGCGTGCGATCGCCGGCGTAAACTTGCGAATCGTCAAGTCGTTGTCGAGAAAGATCGTGCCGATCTCGGTGCTCGAAAGCAAGTTGTCCATGTCGTTCGTCAGCAGCACCAGTTCGTCAATCTTGCGTTGATGTTCGGCGTTGACGGTGTACAGTTCCTCATTGACCGAATGCAGCTCTTCGTTGGTGGACTGCAATTCCTCGTTGGACGCAACCAGCTCTTCATTGGTGGACTGCAGTTCCTCGTTGCTGGTCTCCAGTTCCTCGACGGTGGATTGCAGGTGTTCCTTGGCGTAGTTGAGATCGCGTTCGAGGCCGAGGATACGCTCGGCGGCGACACCGCCAACGTCGAAGCGGTGCTCAGTGGTTGTCACGGCTGGAGGATCGTCGTTTGCCTCCTCTTCCAGGGCGACGAGGAAATACGCTGTCGGCGCTCGCCGGCCGGCCACAGGTGTCACCGACAGCTTGATCGAGCATTCCTGGCCGTCGAGCTGGGTGCGAATGCCGTGGTACGAGACGCACTTCTTGTCCTTGCGGGCCCGATGCAATGCCGAGACGATGGCAATGCGCAGCGAATCGTCTACCATCTTGAGCGCGTCGCGCGTGGCCTTGCCTTCCGGCACGCGCAGGAAGCGGCCGGCATTGCCGAAGACGTGCAACAGATCGTGCTGATCGCTCAACAGAAACGACGGCGGCACGAATTGCGCCAGCAGGCTCTCATACACCTCGGGAACTGGAAAGTCGGTCTTGCTGAGGCCTGCCAGCCGCTGCTTGATGTTCAGCGTCACTTCGGTGGGTGGCTGGATGCCCAGCACGCCGGCCGGTCCGGTCAGGCGGGCGTTCCGCTTCTTGCGGAAGATTTTCCAGTGCCGGTCCACCACCTCGAATTCCTCTTCAAGGTCGCCCACAGACTCGCTTGGGCCGAGGAACAACGTGCCGCCGGTACGGAGACCAAAGTGAAAGAGCGTGAGGATCTTTTGCTGCGTCGGCGGATTCAGGTAGATGAGAACATTGCGGCAACTGATGAAGTCCAGCTTGGTGAATGGCGGATCCTTCGTCAGATTGTGCGGCGCAAAGATGACCAGCTTGCGCAGTTCCGGGTTAACAATGAAGCGGTTGCGCTTCTTGACGAAGTAGCGCTCCTGCAAGCGGCGTGGGAATTCCTCAAAGCTGGCCGCATCATACTCGCCATTGCTGGCTGTCTCCAGTGAGCCGCGATGCGCATCGGTGGCGAAGATCTTCACGTCCAGGCGCTTGCCGATCGTCTCAGCATATTCCTGAAACAGCATCGCCAGCGAATACGCTTCCTGCCCGGTGGCGCAGCCGGGGACCCATACGCGGATGCCGTCCTCCGGCGAGGCATGATCCACGACGGCCGGCACGATCTGCCGACGAATGACCTCGAACGCCTCCGGGTCGCGGAAAAACTGTGTCACCTCGACGAGAAGATCGCGGTAAAGCGCGTCCACTTCTTCAGCGTTGGCTTGCAGCAATGCCAGGTATTCGGGAACGGAGGCCGCGTTCTGCAAGGTCATGCGGCGCTCCAGGCGGCGCGCCAGCGTCGTCGGCTTGTACAGCGTGAAATCGACTCCGAACTGTCGTCGCAGAAGTGCCAGCACGCCGGACAGTTCCTCACCGACCTTGATTTCGAGAGCGGGCTTGCTGTGATCGACGCGCACGGGATTGCGGACATACGCGAGGATTCGAGCAGGCATCTCTTCCGGCGAGAGGATAAAGTCGACCATTCCGGTGGCGATGGCCGAGCGCGGCATGCCGTCGAAGGCCGCCGTTTCCGGGTCCTGAACGATCACCAATCCGCCGGACTCATGTATTTCCTTGATGCCGCGCGAGCCGTCACTGCCCGTGCCAGACAGCACCATCGCCACCGCCCGGTCACCCATATCCTGTGCCAGCGAGTGGAAGAAGATGTCGATGGGCAGATTCAATCCCGATTTCTGGTCCTGGTCTGTCAGCAGCAGCTTGCCAAATGACAAAACCATGTTTTTCTTCGGCGGGATGAGATAGATCGCGTTCGGTTGCAGAGTCATGCCGTTTTCGACGCGATGTATGGACAGCCGCGTGTGTCGGGCAAGGAGTTCATCCATCAAGCTCTTGAAGTCCGGCGACAGATGTTGCACGAGCACGAAGCTCAAGCCTGAATCGAGCGGAACCTGGTCGAAGAAGCGCTCGATGGCCTCCAGTCCGCCCGCGGAAGCTCCGATGCCCACAACAAAATGACTTGGCTTGGTCGGGGCGAGCTCGCCCGGGGCACAGATTGCGTGTGAACTCGGCTGTTCGCCGGCATCGTCGGCTGCCTTCGCACGAGTTTGATCCAGTTCTTCCGGAGCCATCGTCTGGTTTCCTCCCCGATCCTGACAGGCGATGGAAAAAGCCGTTGCCTGAGCCGGGCATGGTAGCAAAACACATTCCCTACTTGCCCAAATGCGTGAATGACGCGAGCCACGCAAGAAAATCATTGAGACATAAAGACTTGCGGCCAGATGAGGTGGTAGTCCCCGAGCGACCCCTTACTGTTGTCGTGCGATCCGCCGCGCGTTTTGGCAGTCTGGCTGTAAAAGCATTTTCCAAACCTGTGACGGGCTGGCCCGGGTCGTTCGGTCAGGAGCCCCAAGGCATCGTGCCACCATTTGCGATGTGCGTTAACTTTTTGCTTTGAGCCTCGTCTTTAAACATAGGAGGCATTGCGTGCAACGGCTGAGTAGGCCGGCGGCGCGGCGGCGGACTTTGTGCTTGCCAACGTAACCCTGTTCTGCGACAATCACTTGGAATTCCTCTCCCAACAATCAGATACTCAGGAACCGGGCCTTCCCGGGGGACACGAGCCGATGACAAGGAAAAGCCGAGCGGGGATGGTGTTGGCGGGGTTGGCGCTCGCCGCCTGCGTGGGTGGATGGCTCGTGGGCCTCGCTGAAGGGCAGATTCGTCGTCGCCCGCCTTTCGTTGGCGTCAATCCATCGACCACCACTGGAAGCGGTCAGCAGTTCAGCGCCATCAAGCTCATCGAGAAGTCTGAATTCCGTCAGTACATCGAAGTCGCGCAGGCCTGCATCAAGGACAAGGCCTGGAACGACGCGGTCACGGCCTTGCAAGCGATGCTCGACAGCAAGGAAGACTTCTACGTCCGCGTGAAGGAAAAGGACCCCACGGGCCGGGAAAGCGTTCGCTGGACCAGCGCCAAGACGGAGGCCAACGCCCTGCTCGGTACCATGGCATCCGAGGGCCTGGACGTGTACGAGGTCCGCTATGGCGGCAAGGCCCGGCAGATGTTCGACGAGGCCCGCCGCAAGGGCGACTGGGAACAACTCTCGGACGTGGCCCTGCGCTACCTGCACACACGTGCCGGCACCGAGGCGAACGACTACCTGGCCACGTCATTGCTCGACCGAGGCCAGTTTTTCCCCGCGGCGCTGCGCTTTGAGCGGCTACTCAAGATGAACCCCGAGCGCGTCAAGATCAGCGATCTGGCGATCTTCAAGACCGCGCTTGCTTACCGGCGCGCCGGCGAGGTCAAGAAGGCCGACGAGTTCTGGAAAAAGCTGGAAGATCGCTTGAAAGAGCAAGGGGGCCTCAAGATCGGCGATCAGCTGGTTGCGATGGAACGCCTGCAGCAAATGCTGAACGAGACGGCGCGACCGGAATCGGCCAATCCGCACGACTGGCCGTTGATCCGCGGTAACCTCACCAACTCCGCCCAGGCCAAGGGGAGCCCGCCGCTGCTCGACATGGTCTTGTGGCAACGGCCGACGCTGCTTGACAAGAGCGACATCAGCGGCGCCGTCGAGGAGAAGGGCGCCGAGGCCAAGATGTGGGTGGACAGGGCCGTGCAGCAACAGCAGCGCCAGCCCAACACGCCGGTGCTGTCCGGATCGTTCCCCATCGCGGTCGGCAACCTGATGATCTATCGCAGCTACATGGACATCCGCGCCGTCTTCCTGCAAGAGCAGAAAGACGCGCAGGGCAAGTTGCTGGCCAAGGCCGGTGACATTGCCTGGAAGAGCACCGAATTCGAGGGCAGCCTGGCCATGGTTCTTGGCGATCCCAAGCTTCGCGGTATCGTCGAGAATCAATGGCTCAACAACTACCAGCAGCCTGGCGTTCTCAATCTCGTTTACGAAAACTCGCTGCTTGGCAGCCTGTCGAGCGACCATCGCCTGGTGTATGCGGTGGACGACCTGGCGGTGCCAGCGCCGGCGAACATATTCCAGTTCATGTGGAACACGCCGCAGATGAACAACGAGATCAAGGCCCTGATCAGCGGCAACAGCCTGGTGGCGTATGAACTCAACAGCGGTCTGAACATCTGGCGGCTGGGCGGCCGGCCGGTCGGCGAGGGTCACGATCCCAACAACGACCCGTTTGTGGATAGCCATTTCCTGGGCGCGCCGCTGTCGGTCGGAGGTAAGCTGTACGTCCTCAACGAGAAGAACCCCGGCCCGATGGGGGATTCCGAACTGCGCCTGGTGTGCATCGATCCCACCAAGAAGGACGCCAACCACAAGCCGCGTGTTCTCACCATTCAGGCACTGGGCAACGTCCAGCAGCAGCATCGGATCACCCATGACATGAGCCGCCGCACCCACGCGGTCCATCTTGCCTATGCCGACGGCATCCTGGTATGCCCGACCAACGCCGGTGAGGTGCTGGGCATTGACCTGCTTTCGCGCAGTCTGGCCTGGTCCTACCCGTATCGAGAAGGGCCGAGCAACACCCAGCCCAACCCGAATCCGTTCCCGCAGCCGCTGCCATTCCCGCAACCGATCCCCGGCATGAACGCCGGCAACATCCTGGGCAACTGGCAGTCGTCGCCGCCGGTGGTGGCGGATGGCAAGATCGTGTTCACCGCTCCGGACGCCTCTTCCGTCCACTGCATCAACCTGCACAATGGGCTGCTTTCCTGGCGCAGTCCGCGGCTGGACGGCGACCTGTTCCTGGCCGGCGTCTACCAGGGCAAGGTGATCATCGTCGGCAAGAACGGCTGCCGCATACTCAGCCTGCATGACGGCGGCCAGCTGCACTACATCCCCACCGGTGATCTGCCTTCCGGCCAGGGGGTCGCCTGCAAGAACGTCTATTACCTGCCGTTGCAGAAGGGCGAGGTGACCGCCATCGACCTGAATCGCGGCATCATCAAGGCCCACAATCGCGCCACCAAGGCCAGCGTGCCGCCGGGCAACCTGGTCTTCCACGAAGGCGTGGTCGTGTCGCAAACACCCCGCGAGATCCTCGCTTACCCGCAACTGGCAGCCCGGCTCGAGCTGGCCACCGAGGCCCTCAAGGCCGACCCGAACAATCCCGAAAAGCTGCTCAACCGCGGCGAGATGCGATTGTTCGACGGCCAGGTGCAGGACGCCGTTAACGACCTGCGCGAGGCCCTCACCAAGAATCCGCCCGAAGCCGTCGGCCAGCGCACCCGCGACCGGTTGTTCGAGGCCTACACCGACCTGTTCCACCTCGATTTCAACGGAGCCAGCGGCAAGTACCTTGACGAGTTCCGCGGACTGTGCAAGGTCCCTGCCAACAACGCCGAGGAGCAGCAGCGCACGGCCCGTTTCCTGCGCATCGTCGCCGAGGGCCGCGAGTCGCAGGGCAACCTCGTTGATGCCTTCCAGCTCTATCGCGAGTTCGGCGATCTGCCCTTGAATCGCGAGCAAGGCGTGGCGGCGCTCGATGACCCGACCCACAAGATCCCGACGCCGATCTGGCTGCGTGGCCGGATCTCCAACATGATGGCCAAGGCCAAGCCCGAGCAGCGCGAGCCACTGGAAGCGAAGATCGCCGAGGAATGGAAGATCGTCGAGAACAAGAACGACGTCGACGCGGTGCGCACCTTTGTCGGCATGTTCGACGTGCCGTTCCGCGTCGGCCGGCAAGCCCGCCTCAAGCTGGCCGAGACGATCATGAACAAGAACGACAAGGCCGCTTACCTTGAAGCCGAGTTGAATCTCGGTCAGCTGCGTGTAGGCGACTTCCGGCGCGATCCACAAGTCGGCGGCCGGGCCCTGGCCGCGCTGGCCATGCTCGAAGAAAAGAAGGGACATGCCGAGGCCATGAAGCTGGCCGCCATGTATTATCGTCAGCTCGGCAAGCAGTTCCCCGACGCCGTCGTCCGCGGCGACAAGGCCAAGGGAGCCGATCTGCTCAATGACCTGGCGACCGACAAGCGTTTTCTCCCGTACCTGGGCGAGCAGGGATCGCTGTGGGGCCGTGCCAAGATTGCTGCCCGCGAATTGCCTCCCGGCCAGTTCGTCCAGGGCATGCAGGGCTTCATCTTCCAGCCCGAAGGCGATTTGACACCTTTCATGAAGCATCACCGCCTGGTGCTGGATCCAACCAACAACAACGATCCCAAGCTCCGGCTGGTGGACCTCACGACCAACAAGGTTCGCTGGACGCAGAACCTCGGTTCCGTGCCGAACAACTTCCGCTTTTTCCAGTACCTGTACCAGCAGGGGCAAAACAACCAGGCGTTTCATCCCAACGCCCGCTTCCGCTTCTTCCAGGTCAAGGGCCACCTGGCCGTCTTCCAGGTCGGCACCATGGTCTACGCCCTGGACCTGGATACGTCGCGGATCCTCTGGCAGCACAGCCTGCTCAACGAGAAGATCAACCTGCCGGTCCAGCAGATCCTGCCGGACAGCGAAGGCAACCTGGAGATGCTGGTCGCCAATCAGTTCGGGCAGCTCAGCCGCTTTCGTATTGGCCAGGTCGGGGCCGTCGAAGCTTCCTACGTGGCGCTGGTGACGCAGAAGGGGCTTGTTGTCCTCGATCCGCTGCGCGGCACGCCGCTGTGGACGAAGATGGACGTGCCGGCCCAGTCGCGCGTGTTCGGCGACGAGCAGCATCTTTTCCTGGTGCAGGAAGCGCCGGGCGGCGCCACCGGGGCCGGCCGGGTGCTGCGGGCCATCGATGGCGCTTCCGTCGAGGTGGCGGACTTCGGCCAGATTTACCAGAATCGCATTCGCGTCGCGGGCCGTCGCATCCTGTCCGCGCTCAACGGCAAGAACGGCGTCACGGTTCGCCTCTACGACATCCCCAGCGGCAAGGACGTGTGGACACGTGCTTTTGCCGGCGGGTCCACCGTATTGCAAACCGAGGATCGCGAGCTGACCGGCGTCATCGAACCGGACGGCAAGCTATTCGCACTCGACGCCGCAACCGGCAAGAACATTCTCAGCACGAGCGTTCTGCAAGCGGACCGGGCGCCGCGCATCAAGGCGGAGGACCTGAAGAACCTGCACGAGCCGTTGCTGCTCCGCGACCAGGAACGATTCTACCTCGCTCTCAACAAAGCGGTGGACACCAACCAGGTGGCGGGGGGCGTGATCGGCAACAACTTCAGCAACGGTCTGCGCTGCGGCGTCGTCAACGGCTGGTTCATCGCTTTCCACGCCGTCGACGGCAAGCGCAAGGTCGGCGACCGCGACATCGAATGGAAGAAAGGACAGATCGCCTGGCATAGCTTCACGCCGGTCACCAATCAGCTGATCGTCCTGGAGCAATTCCGCAACCTGCCGGTGGCGATCTTCACGGCCCGTTACAACCAGATGCAGGGGGCCCAGGGCGTCAACGGCACGCGCTGGGTGACGCAGACCCTGAGCCTGGACAAGCGCACCGGTCGCCTCGTCTGGCCGCCGGCCGGCGCCGATGGCTTGCAGCCGTCCAACAGCAACCCGCTCTACTATGCCTTCAACATTGACCTGAGCGCCGGCACGATCAACATGATCAGCTTCAGCGGCATCTTGCAGCATTACATCAACGATGGCCGCAAATTGCCGGACAATCGTGTTCCGCCGGGTGCCAAGCTCGCACCGGGTCAGCCGGGCGTGGGCGGCTGGGCGCCGCGATTCGACGGTCGCGTTGTCCCGCCCATCGGCGGCGTCTTGCCCGTGCCCGGCATCCCAGGCCGCATCCGGATCATGCCGGTGCCCAACATTCGCATCCGCGTTCGCCCGATTGAAGCTGTTCCCGACCAACCAGCGGTCCCGCCTCTCCCCATTGACCCCAAGCCGCGACTGGAACGGCCCAGATAGCTTCGGAGTTCTTGGCCGTCTCGGTCAGTGTTGTAGCGATCATTCGTCTGTTATAATGAATGCACCGATCACTCAGGGAGCCAAAGTCATGAAGATTGCGCGAGCCGTGCTTATCGTGTGCTTGACCGGGGCCTTCCTGGCCAACTTTCTGTCGGTTCGCGCGGAGGAACTGCCTCCCAAGTATCGCGACACCGTCAACAAGGGCTTGCAGTACCTGGTGAAGAACCAGTTCAAGGACGGCCACTGGGGGGCCAACGGCGATCAGTATCCCGTGTCCATGACCGGCCTGGCCGGCATGGCCCTGCTGATGGAAGGCAGCACGGTGCGCGAAGGCAAGTACGCCAAGGAGATTCGCCGCGCGGCTGACTGGTGCATGGAGCGCAGCATGCGTGGCGGCAACCGCGACGGCCTGATCGGCAACCCCGACCATCCAACGGAGACCGGCCGCTACATGTACGGCCACGGCTTCGCCACGCTCTTCCTCGCCAGCGTCTATGGCGACGAGGAGGATCGCGACCGTCGCGAAAAGCTCAAGGACATCCTCACCCGGGCCGTCAAGTACATCGGCGCCGCCCAGTCCACGCAGGGGGGCTGGTTCTACACCTCCAAGGTGGACGGCCACGACCAGGACGAAGGCTCCGTCACCATCACCCAGGTGCAAGCGCTGCGTGCCTGCCGCAACGGCGGCATCCCGGTCCCAAAGGCGATCATCAAGAAGGCCTACGACTACCTGAAGAACAGCACGACGGCCCGCGGCGGCGTGGTCTATAGCCTGGGCCGCGGCGGCGCCCGCGCGCCGGTCGGCGGCGAGCGTCCCGCACTGACGGCGGCGGCCATCTCCTGCCTGTTCAACGCCGGCGAGTACAAGGACGAACTCTGCAAGAAGTGGTTCAAGTATTGCCGCGAAGCGATTCCCGTCAACGGCGGCGGCGTCCGCATTGGCCACGATGAATACACCCACTACTACTACGCCCAGGCGCTGTACATCCTTGGCGACGACGGCTGGGAGAAGCTCTTCGGCCCCACCCCGAAGGATCAACGCCTCACCTGGTCTGCCTACAAGGATTCGTTTTTCGATCACTTGCAGCGGACGCAGAACAACGACGGCAGCTGGCCCAGCGGCGGCGGCTTCAGCGTCGGCGCCGTTTACTCCACAGCCGTCTACACGACCATCATGCAGCTTGACCGGGCCACGCTGCCCATTTACCAGCGCTGATGCTTTCAGCCAACCCGCGCAGCAAGGACCCCGATGGCCATTGGCCAGCCGGGGTCCTTGTATTCTTGTCCTCACTTAAGCCAGCGTACGAACCAGTTCAAGGCGGCATCGCGCTGCATCGGCGTGACTTGATGGCCCACGCCGGCGGCAACGTCGATGCGCAGCTTTTCCGGGCACCCGGCTTGCATGTAAGCTTTTTCGGCCTGGGCAAAGGCAAGCTGCGCGCCCGGCAGCGGGCAGTTGCCGTCCTTCTCGCCGCTGACGATGAGCAGCGGGCGGCCGGCAAACAAGCGGATCATGCTCGGGCAATCGAACTCGTGCAGGACTCCGGGAAGAAGCTTGGCCCACACCGCGCGAATGACCTTCTGGTTGACCTGAGGCTCACCGAGGTCCTTGGCGGCAACCTGATTGACGGGCTGAATGGTCCGCGCCCGGCCGTGCCAGCGTTCGTTGTCGAGACTCCAGCGGAAGCTCTGCACGGCGATGGCGGGAACAGTGACGCGGACACGCTCGTCGACGGCAGCCGCCATCCAGGCCTGGATGCCGCCCATGCTGAAGCCGATCATGCCAAGTCGGCCTGAATCGAAATCGGCCCGCGTTTCCAGATAGTCCACGGTGCGCCACAGGTCCCAGCAGGTATCGTAGAAGAAGGGATGCTCATGGCGTTCGCCGGCCCTGGTTCGCCAGGCGCGGGTGATGGCATCGTGATATGCCTGGGCCCCTTTCTTGCCGCCGACGCGTTCGCCATGGTAGCGGGCGTCGATGGCCACGCCGATCATGCCCCGGCGACAGAGCTCGCTCATGAACGGCATCATGGCCGTGCCGGTGCCGCCGGTACCGTGCAGGACAATCACGGCGGGGAGCTTACCTTCTGCCTTTTCGGGGCGGGCGATGTAGACGGGGACGCGCTCGACGCTGCCGTCCGGCTTCTTCTCGCTCGTGAAGCGCAGGCGCTCGACGACGATGCCGTCTTTGGCCACCCTGGAGACGAGTTGCACATCAAGCGGCACGCGCGGCCGGTCGAGAAGTTTCCGGAATGCGGCCCTGACTTCCTTCGGCGGAGAATACTGCCTTTCGTCGCAGTAGCCTGACCGAACCATGCCAACCAGCACGACAAGCGTGGCG
Source organism: Planctomycetota bacterium (assembly GCA_016873095.1). Taxonomy (GTDB): domain Bacteria; phylum Planctomycetota; class Planctomycetia; order Gemmatales; family Gemmataceae; genus VGYC01. Next base: position 25,080 of record VGYC01000011.1, read on the forward strand.
ATACGTGCGATCATCAATCACCATGTTTCTGCCGCAGCCGCGGCGAGAGGCGCAACAACCACTGCACGCGCTCGAACTCGTCGAGCCAGTCCTGCGTCACCTGGACGAGCAGCGGATCCTTGGAAACGACGAGACCGGTGGGGCACGATGGGCCGGCCTGCTCACGTATCATTTGCCGATACTTGCTGAGGGTGCGTTCACCGTAGCGGGCGACCTCGCTGCCGTCCTCGCTGAAAAAGACCAGCACGGGGACGCGGTTTCCGCCGTTGATCTGCAAGACACGCTGTACATCGGCATGCTCGTCACGGTCGAGATAGCGAACCTGGATGCCCGGAGCCGCAGCGGCAAAATGCTCGTAGATCGGACATTGATTGATGCAATCGCCGCACCAGGCGCCCGCCAGACACAGTACCGGCATGCGGCGCGTGAAGGAGCCGAGCAGGGCCTTCTGCGCGGGCGTCAATTCGACCTGCTCCTGCATCTGCCGCCAGCGCTGCATGTGGACATCGCTGGCGTAACGCTCGATGAACGCGGCATAACTCAGGCCCTGCTGATACTTCTCGAAAAGCTCCATCGGAAGCTCCGTTTAGCATTCGCGCTTTAACATTCGCGCTCGCATGTGACAAGCTGAACACCAGTGCCGGCCATGTAGTTGTATCGAGCAAGGCAGTCAACGAAAAATGGATTGCTCGAGGGATAATGAGAGATTCCGGGCTGACGCTCGCGAATTACGGGTCGTCGCGCTCGCCGACCGGTTGCGCACGAGATGGCAGGCCAATTCGAGCACGGATTCTGTGACTTCTCAAAAAGTCTGGGTGAAGGGGGGGCCTCAATGTCTGTGCGCGTGTGCAAAACCCGCAGGCGCAATGCAATCCATCGCCACGTTTACCCAGGGTTAGTGAGAAGTTACCGGATTCTCGCGCAACTGCTAAACTGAGATCCATCGATCGTTTCTTGCCAGGAGTGCGAGCGTGTACAACGTGTTGCTGGTCGGCGTCGGCGGCTTCATTGGCTCCGTGCTTCGCTATCTGCTCAGCGGCTGGGTGCAAGATCTGGCCCGCGAGCAGATCTTCCCCTACGGCACGCTGGCGTGCAACCTGATCGGCTGCTTCGCGATCGGCCTGCTGGCCGTGCTGGCGGAAGTGTGGCACGCCTTCACGCCGGAAGTACGCGCCCTCGTCTTCATCGGCGTCCTGGGCGGCTTCACGACCTACTCCACCTTTGCCAATGAGTCGCTCAACCTCTACAGCGACGGCGACCGCTTCCTGGCTCGCCTGAACGTGATCGTCCACCTCGTCGTCGGTCTCACCGCCGTCTGGGCCGGCCGGGCACTGGGTCACTGGATCTGGCGATGACGACCCCGGCACAGCAGGTAGGCCATCCCTGAGGAAGCACGACGAGTGTCCACGCGCAACTTCAGCCGCTACCTTGCGACGTTCACTTCTTCTTCGCCTGCTTGAGCATTTCGCTCCACCAGTCCTTGACTTTCTGGACGGCGCCGTCTTCCTTCCTGGGTTCCTTCTTGCCGGGCTTGGTCTTGCGGAGCGGGGGCTTGGGGGCGGCGGCTTCGGGAGTGGTCGGCGCTGTCTGCTTCTTGGGGAGCAACTTGCGCTCGGCCAGGCCCCAGGCACTGCTGGCGATGAAGTAGATGCACAGACCGGCGGCCACCTTGTAGAACATCACGCCCACGAAGATCATCATGTAACGCATCATCTTGAACTGCATGGCTTGCTGCTCGTCCGTGGGCGGCGGCGTCATCATCTTTTGCTGCGCGACCATGAAGACAACGGCCAGCACCGGCAGCAGGTTGAAGTACGGCCCCAGATACAGCAGGCTGCCCATGTTGTCCGGGTCGCTGATCCACGGGATGCCCTCGCCCCACCAGATCATCGAGTCAGGCGCCGACAAGTTGTCGATCCACAGGAACGATGCTTGCCGGAAGAACACGCTCTCTTGTAAGGCGTAGTACAGACCCATGAAGATCGGTAGCTGCAGCAGCAATGGCAGGCAGCTACCCAGCGGGTGCACATTGTGCTTGCGGTACAGTTCCATCATGGCTTCTTGCCTGGCCCGCGGATCGCTCTTGTGTTTCTCTTGCAGCTTCTTCATCTCCGGGGCCAGTTCTTGCATCTTGATGCCCATGATGGCCTGCTTGCGGCTGATGGGGAACATCAGGCCGCGGACCACGACCGTCAGCAGGATGATGCTCAGCCCGTAGCTGCCGACCAGCAGATGCAGGATGTGCAGCAGCCAGTGCATGGCCCGCGTGCAGTAGATGAGCAAGTCCGTCCAGACACCGAACCTGCCGTAGTCGGTGAGCGTGCGCAAGTGCAGCGTGTCGCGATAGCGCTTGATGAGCTCATCCGACGGGCTCTTGGCGCCCATCTGCCCAAGGAGGGCGACCTTGAGCGGGCCGTTGTAAAGCATGTAGCGATGCACGACTTTCTGGCCCGGCCTCAGCTCGATGGCGTCGCTGTTGACGCGGACCATGATGTCGTTGGCGAACAGGTGCGGTTCCTTGCCGCGACGAATGCTGGTGGCCACGCGCCGTAGCGGATCCAGCCGGTAGAACTGGATGACCACGACCTCGCCTTTCTTGAACTCCTGTTTCTTGAGCTGCTCGCGAACGCCAGGCAGCAGCTGAAACGTCCGGATGCCGTCGCGTTCAGCGGCAACCAGCGTATCGCCGTCGTGCTCCTGAAACACGGCTCTGGTCTGAGAGGACTCCAGGGTCGGCCGTGCCCAGGCGATGATGCTGGTCTTGTCCACGCCTCCTTCATCGAGCAAGGCTTGCTTGTCATCGACGACGATCATGGAGCCGAAATACTGGTCGCCGACGCCGGCGTACTGGATGAAGCGGCCCTCGTCGAGACCGCGCAGCGGATCGGGCACGGCGTCGCCGCCTTCCTGGATGGCGATGGTTCGCGCTTCATCCACGGTTCGCGTCACGGTACCGCGGCCGTCCACGACGCCGATGAATGCGTTGCGATACGTGGTGGCATACCACTCCCCTTCGATGGGAACGCCATGAGCGCCCGCGAGCTGATAGCGAAACGCCGGCGCGTCCTTGCCACCGGTGCCCTGGTCGCTGATCTCGATATCCAGACCGATGTGATAGTCGCGCGCCGACAGCCGGTAGACCTTGGTGATGACCAGGTGCGCGTACGGCGGCGGCACGCTGGTCGAGAACCGCAACTCCTGGACGCCCTCGTTATCGGACCGGCCCTTGAAATCCCAGACGCGCTGGCCGAGCGTGAGCGACGGAAAGAACTTCGCCGGATCCTGCTTCTCGACCATCGGATAATGGTAGAGCAGGAAGGACGGAAAGAACGGGTCCTCGACGATGAGGTCCAGCGGCTTGTTGATGGGCCGGCCCAGCCGGTCTGCGGCCTCGAAGTTATTGAGCGTCAGCCGTTCGACGCCGGCGCCGCGTGAGGAGATGACGGCCTCCAGGAAGAAGCCCGCGCCGCCGAGCACATGCCGCTGGGTTTGCTGGATGCGGCCGACAAATGCGGGGATGCCGAATGGGCTGCCGCCGAACGCCGAGGTGATCGACGACGCCGCCAGCACCGAATTGCGTGCCTCGGGGCCGAGACGGTCCCAGTCGGCAACAGGCGGCGCCGGCTTCGCGATTTCCTTTTTCTTGTCCTTCGCCTTGCCCTGGTCCTTGACCTTCTTGTCCCGATCCTTGTCTTGCTTGGCGATCGGGTCTTTCTTGTCGTCGGGTTGCCTTGGCTTGCCCGGCCAGAGGATCTGCTGGAGCTGGATCCAGCCCAGCATCACCAGCATGGCCACTACCAGGAACGCCATCAAGTTCTTCTGTTGCATGAGATTAGCATAGAGACGGGGCCGGAAAAGGAGGAGACAAGTTGACGATTCGCGATCGCTGAAGCACTGAAGCGTTTGATCGTTGAAGGCATGATGATGCCCTCGCGGACCGACTACCAGTTCAACTTCATGGCCGTCAATTCGCGACGCAGCGCGGCCAGGTTCCACAGTTGCAGCATGTAGTCGGCGGAGGCCGCGAGCTGGTTGCCGTCGTTGCTGAAGCGCAGCCAGCTCAGGCCGGCGGGGTAGGGCGTCTCCAGCGTGGCCAGTGCCACGCCCGTGTCGGGTGCAAGCAGGCGCACCGTGCTGAGCGACTGCGTGAAGGCAAGCAAGCCGCCGCGCGGCGAGAAGGCGACCGGCCCGTTGCGCTCGCGGCGCTTTTCGTAGGCGAGTTGCCAGGAGCCCGTGCGCCAGACACGGACGTCGCTGTCGCTGCCGGTCGCGAGCCACTGACCGTCCGGGCTGAAGGCGACGACGGCGCTGGAGGCGATCGGCAAGACCGTGAGGCGCTTGCCGGTGCGCGCATCCCAGATCATCACATCGCGGCCTTGCCAGGAGCCGGTGGCCAGCCAGCGTCCATCGGGGGCCAGGTCGAGGAAGCCCAGGTGGGGATGACCGGCTATCGACGTGGGCTTGGCCGGCGCTTCGAGGTCGTAGACGAGGGCGCGAGCCGCATCGACGATGGCTGCCACATACCGGCCATCGTGGCTCATGGCCCCGCGCCCGAGGCGAGCGCCGTTCAGCGTTTCTGGCGACTCCAGGAGAAGGCCCTGGTCCTTGTCGCGGCGAACCTGCCAGCGTCGCAAGCCGGACCCGCCGCAAGTGATCACGCATGTCCCATCAGGGCGAAAGAGCGTGGACCACAGTCCGCCCGGAAACTGCAGTCGTTCCGGCTCGATTTTTTTCACCAGATCCCAGACCAGGGCACCTTCGGGCATGCTGTTGACGAGAAAGCCGGCGTCGGGACTGAAGTAACACTCGAAATTGATGACCCGGGCGCCGAGGTCGAGCCGGCGCATACCGACACTATTGGCGACTTCAAAAAAGCCGAGACGCTCGTCGTCGCCGCGAAACTGCAATGGTCCGAGCAATGGCGCGGTCAGATGTTGCTTGCCGGTCAGCGGATCCCAGAGACGCAGCGTCGAATCCCAGCTGGTGCTGGCCAGCAGATTGCCGCGGTGATTGAAAGCGACGTGAATCACTTCGTGGTCGTGCCCTTTGAGCACGGCATGCACCCCCGGCCTGACATCCAGATTCCAGCGATAGACCTGGGAATCCTGGCCAGCGGCAGCCAGCTGCCTGCCGTCACCGCGCCAGGCCAGACCGCGAAACGCGGTCGCATGCTTGAAGGTGTGGAGCCGGGCGCCGTTCTCCGCGTCGTGAATATGCACTTCGTTGGCTTGTAGACTGGAGACGGCGAGCCTGCGGCCGCCTGGATCGTACCGAATTGAGTGTGCCGGCGGGCCGCGAAACAGCGGTTGCGGCTTGTCGCCGTTCGGCAACTGGTAGATGCGGACGGCGCCGTCGAGATGGACCATCGCCAGTGACTTGCTGTCGGGGCTGAAATCCAGCGCCGAGTACGACAGCTGCGTGAACTCCAGAACGGGTTTGGCCGTCTTCACGTTCCAGACGATAACGCGGTTTCGTTGCGGGAAATCTTGCGGATGATACTTGACGGCGAGGTATCGGCCGTCGCCGCTGAAGTGCATCAGCCAGGCTGCCAGTTTTGGCGCTGGCAACAGCGCTATCGGTACGTCGTCGATGGTCCGCTTGACGCTGATGTTGCCGGCAACATCCGCCTGGACGTAGTGCGCGAAGGCCGGATCGAAAAGGATGAGCTTGCTGCCGGAGTAGTCGCGCCATTTTCTGTCCAGGCGTCGGTCGGGCAGGGCCAAACCGGCGAGGGCCTCGTTGCGAAGTTCGAGAGACGGACGAATCTCCGCCGCCCTGGCTAGGGCCTCGAGGCTCTCGAAGCGCCGGCCTGGATGTCCACTCCAACGGCCGGCACGAGCCTGTGCCAGGTACGACTTCCAGAGCTTGTCCACGGCGTCCTTGCGAGCTTCGTCGAGGCTGACGTTGACGATTTCGAGTTCGCGCCGCTCGCTATCGAGCATCAACGCCGCGATCAGGGAGCCGATGGCCAGGACCAGTAGCAGCACCGCGACCGATGCGGACAGGACGGCGACGACCGGATTGCGGCGGCACCAGCGCCAGCACTTCTCGATCGCGCGACTGGGTCTGGCCAGGATGGGACGATCATTGCGGAAGCGTTCCAGATCGTCGGCGAGAGCCGCCGCGCTCTCGTAACGCTTGCCTGGTTCCTGGTGCAGGCACTTGAGGCAAATGGTTTCCAGGTCGCGGGGCGTATTCGGCTGGAGCTGAGCAGGCGGGACCGGTTCGTTGTTCGTGACCTGCATGACCGTGTCCACGGGTGTCGGCCCGTGAAACGGCGGCCGGCCCGTGAGACATTCGTATAGCACCGCCCCTAGTGCATAGATATCGGCCGGCGGCCCGACACGCTTGGCGTCACCGCTCGCTTGCTCCGGCGCCATGTATGACGGCGTCCCCATCACTGCGCCCGAAAGCGTCAGGCCGCTGCTTTTCTGCTCGCGCTTTGCCAGGCCGAAGTCGGTGATCTTGGGCGAATGATGATCGACAAATGATGCCTGTTGAGCCTGAGTGCCTGGTTTCCTGGCGCCTGCAATCTCAGCCTCTGATCTGTCGTCATCAATTCGCGCTAGCAATATGTTTCCAGGCTTGAGGTCGCGATGCACAATGCCCTTGAGGTGAGCGGCATGCATGCCTTCAGCAGCACCCTTCACGAGCCGCGCCGCCTGCTCTGCAGGGAGAGGTGTGCCGCGCAGTCGAGCCGCGAGACTGCCGCCGGCGGCGTACTCGAAGGCCATGTACGGCAAGCCGCGGTGGTGGCCGATCTCGTAGACCTGGATGATGTTGCGGTGTTGCAAGGTTGCAACCGCCTCGGCCTCGCCGACAAAGCGCTGCAGATCGTCGGCGCTGGCATGTCCACCCGCAAGGATCATCTTCAAGGCGACGACACGGTTCAACTCGCAGTGTCTCGCCTTGTACACGACCCCCATGCCGCCGCGGCCTAACTCACCCAGCAGTTCATAGCCGGGCAAGTCGAGCAAGCACGTGGCTGCGGTCAATTGCTGGATGAACTCGACTTGGGCGCTTTCGGATGGACGCGTCTTGTGTTCATGAAGGCTGGGCGTTACCGGCGGCGTGCGTGCGTCATCTTCCTTGTATTGGAAGGCGACGGTCCGCTGCAGGTGTTTCTCTTCCGGCCGGGGCGGCGAACTGCCTGACTTGTCGGGCTCGCCCGGAGTTTGAGCCGCGTCACCAATGTGTTCTATTGACATGGTGCGCCTCGCATTCCGTTGCGGCTGGCGCTCGTGGGTCAGCCGCACGCTGCGATTCAACTATCGAGCGCATCCGGCTCGGCGACGGCGCGCAAATACCTCGACAGCAGCATCTGGACGGCGAGGACCTTTTGCCAGTCGGCAAAGCCGAGGCTGACTTGCGTGCCGTCCTCCCTTGCCTGGATGTTTTCGGTGGCGACTGTCAGGCCCTGGTGAAGGAAATCCAGGATCTCGGCGAGCCGGGCCGCCTGCGACGGGGTCAGCTTTTGCGGCAGCGGCGGCAGCGGGTGATTGCCGATGAACAGCGCATCGGGCGTCGCCGTCACCGGGTCCTTGACGTTCAGGTCGAAGTCGAATGCCCCCTCGACCGGACTTGCCATAGTCCCGGCCTGAATGGTCGCTGGCCCGTCGGCCTGCATCGCCTGACCCAGGTCGGCGCTAATGGGGCCCTGCGTCTCCAGTGCAAGCATCCGTTGACGGATTTCCTCGTTGGAGCCGAACAGCAGCAACGACCGGCCCACGCTCACGCGGTCGCCGTGCCGCAGCCGCCGGATTTGCACCACCGTGCCATTGACCTTCGTGCCGTTGGTGCTTTCCAGGTCCGTGAGGATGAAGTCCTCGTTGTCGATCTGGACCTTGGCGTGAAAACGGCTGACGCGCTCGTCGTTGAGGCGAAGGAGGTTGCCCTCCTCGCGGCCAATGGTGACCGGCGTGGCAAGGTCGCGAAACACGCGCCCCTTGTCGATGCCTTCCAGGATCTGAAACGTGACCTTGGCCATATCTTGAAACTTGCAGATTGCAAATTGCAGGATGCAGATTGTTAGAGCCGTTACAGTTGCAGCGTTTTCGATTCGTCGATCTGCATCTGTAATCTCAAATCTGCAATCTGAGACATCCTCCCAGTCATTGTATCTTGCCTGCCCACAGAGTCGCTGTCAATTCCTGGCGAAGGGGGTGAACTTCAGCAAGGTTGCGAAACCAGGACATTTGCCGCTTGGCGAAGTTGCGGCTGCGCATCTGAACCTCTTCGATGGTCGCCTCCAGGCCCGCCGCTCCTTCTATATAGGCGAAGACTTCCTTGTAGCCCAGGGCCTGCGCCGCCTGGCGGCTCAGTGGTCGCTCCAGTCCGCGTAGCCCGCGCACCTCCTCCACCAGGCCAGCGGCAAACATGCTTTCCACGCGGCGGTTGATTCTGTCGTAGAGTTTGTCGCGTGGCAGGTCGAGCCACACGGCGCGCGGTTCCAGGTGTCCTGCCAGATTCCGCTCCGAAACCGACGCTGACCATTGCTGCTGCCAGGCGCTGATTGGCTGGCCCGTCAACTCGAAGACTTCCAGGGCGCGGACGATGCGACGCAGGTCGTTGGCGTGGACGCGGCTTGCCGTTGCGGGATCGATGTGCCGCAGCCGCTCGTGCATGGCGGGCGTGCCGACCTGTCGAGCTTCATCTTCGAGGCGAAGTCGCAATGCGGAATTGGCGCCTGGCCCTTCGAACAGGCCGCGCAGCAGCGCCTTCAAGTACATGGGCGTGCCGCCGACGATCAAGACTCGCTTGCCGCGCGAGGCAATCTCGCGGCAGCATGCCGCCGCCTGCGCAAGCCACCACGCCACCGAGCCGGCTTCCCATGGCTCGAGCACGTCGATGAGATGATGCGGCACGCGCGCACGCTCTGTCGGCGTCGGCTTGGCAGTGCCTATGTCCAGCCCGCGATAGACGGCCATCGAGTCCATCGACACGACCTCGGCATTCAACCGCTCGGCCAGATCAAGCGCCAGCGCGGTCTTGCCGCACCCGGTTGGCCCGGTGAGGATCAGGGCATCGGCGAAAGGATCGGAGACATCCATCGAGATGGCGGATTCAAGATTGCAGATTATCAGATGGGTGATTGCGTGAACAAATCTGCAATCTGCCATCTGCCATTTGCAATCGCGACAGCGGCCCTTGTCAAGTCATTTATAATGCTAACGGAACAGAGGAGCGGAAGCACGCGCATCTCGACGTCACTTCTGGACAGATCCGCTTCACGCATGCAGTCAGTCATTCTGCCTGAATCCAGGCAAGGAAAAGGAAAGGCACAAGGAAGGAAATAGGCAGAATCTCCCTAGGTTGTGGGCTTTTTCTCATCTTGGAGGTGGAAGTTGCCGATTACTCAACTACCAGAGGTGCACGAAGCCGAATCGGTGTGCGGCAAGGAGAAAACGGCCGCCGCCGGCCGGCAGCGTCAACGGTGTGTCCCAAGGATTGCTAGTTGTCCCCACCCTGGTCCGAAGGAAACGGTCCTGGCCCGGCGGTTGCCCGGGAGCGATCACGACCCAAGATCGCTCCGCGCACCTGGCCTCGCCGGGCAGGCGGGATGCTCCCCCGCGATCGTTCCCCTTGGCCCGGGTTTCCCTCAAGCCTTCAGAATTGGAGTGCCTGCCATGAAGAAAGTCTTTACCACCGGCCAGGTCGCGAAGATTTGCAAAGTCGCGCCGCGCACGGTGAGTAAATGGTTCGATTCCGGCCGGCTCCGCGGCTACCGCATCCCCGGCAGCCAGGACCGCCGCATCCCCCGCGAACACCTCATCAAGTTCCTCAAGGAGCACGGCATGCCCCTGGGCGAACTCGAGGAGGAAGGATTGCACAAGATCCTGATCATCGGCGCCGACAAGCTCTTCATTGACCGCGTCAAGGAGTTGCTGCCGGAAGCCGACGACTTCAAGTACGAGCTGGCCCATTCCGGCTTCGAGGCCGGCATCCAGGCCGAGAGCTTCCATCCGGACACCATCGTCATCGACCTGGCGATGGGCCGCAGCGAGGCCGTGCAGATCGCCGCCAACCTGCGCCGCAATCCGGCCTATGAAGCGACCATGATCATCGGCCTGGCCAGCGAGGACGAAGCCGCCCCGGAAGCCCTGTCCAACCACGGCTTCAGCGAGGCCTTCAAGAAGCCCTTCGACATCGCCCTGCTCGCCGAGCGCATCCGCTCGCTCGTCGAGGAGAAACGCGCCAACATGTAACCGAACGGGGCAGTGCACCCAGCCACCCGTTGACGCGCATGACGCGACCTTTGCAAACGGCCAGGACCCGAGGGATCGGGACCTGGCCGTTTTTCCTTTCCATCCCGGATTGGCGTCCAATTCATCAAGTCACTTGAAGGGTGCGCTGAATCCAACCGGCCGCCCGCGGGCCACGACACGTAAACGAAAAATGACCAGCGTCGAAGCCTGCGCGCCTGGATCACTACAATACCGAGGATCCATGTCCATTGACTTGCTGGAGAGAGCATGTCTCCTGAATCGCGCATCCACGACATCCTGTCGCGTTGGGAGCGATCGCGAGCCGAGGGACGAGCGCTGCATCCAGAGGAGTTGTGCCGGCACTGCCCGGAGCTGGTAGACGAGGTCCGCCGCCGGATCGGCTTGCTCGAGCCGGCAGTTCGAAACTTACAGAATTCGACATTGCCCGAGCTAGCACACCCGGCAACCAGCCATGCGGCAGACCACGACAAGGAAACCGACGACTCGGCTGGCAGCAGCGCGAAGCCATCCTTCCTGCTCGCCCAGCGCATTCCGTTCCTTGCCGAGGAAGTGCGCTTGTAATCGAACGATTCAACTCTTTCAGCGCGCGAAAATGACCGATCCTTCGAGCTTGCGCTGAAAATCCTTGGCACGGTCGCTGTCACGAATCAGGTTTGCATAGTCCTGGTCGGAAATAGGGGTCTTGGCCGCGATGAGCCGATCAATGGCCTCAAAGAACGCCGCCCAGGAATCGATGAGCCCCAGTGCCCATTCAGCCCCCTTCTGGACATCGACATCGCCATTGTGCAAATTGCGCAGGACGTTGGCGCTGGCCGCCAGCTGCGTGCGGGCGTCCTGCACTTCGCGCGCACCGCGCTCCACCTTGGCCTGGTCGCGGAACCATTGCTTGGCCTTGCCGTCAAAGAGAGGCTCGAGCACGCTCATGGTATGTTTGACCGTCTCCAGCGTGGTACGCACTTCGGTACGGATGCGATCTTCATCCCTGATTGATGCAAACACCGCCCCGACGCAGACGATTGGCACGACGGCGACGCCGATGGTCCCCAGCATGCGCGCCAGGCCGTGGCCAAAACGCTGAAACACCAGCGGCACGGCAACGATGGCACCCGCCGCTCCGCCCGCGAAATGCCCCATTGCGCTGACGCGGGGCAACATGCTGATCAACACAATCAACAGCACGTTGGTCATGATGCCGCGCAGCCAGCGCGACGACAGCTCGGACCCCAGAAACTGTCGGTTGAGATACACCCACATTCCCATCGACGCCAGGATGCCGCACAAGGCCCCGGACGCTCCCACGATGTTTTGAAGCTCGCGCGGGCCCTGGTTGGCCAGCACCACGCCGCAGCCGCCCGCCAGGCCCGAGATCAAGTACAACAGCAGATAACGCACGCTGCCCCACATCGTCTCAACCATCGGCCCGACGACGTAGAGGAAGTACATGTTCATGAGCAGGTGCAACAGCCCGCCGTGCACGAAGCAGTAGCTGATGAGCCGCCACCATTGATCGCGCTGCACGACCTGGACACGGTTCAGCGAGCCAAGCGACGCCTGGATACTCAGCACTTGCGGGTCCGCCGAGAATCCCAGGTACTCGCCGCTCACGCCCTTGTCCATGGCCATCGACAGCCCGATCAGAAAGACCAGGATGTTGACGAAAAGCAGCGCGAGAGTGGCCCGCGGCTTGGCGGGATTGATGAGGACCGCGCGCACCGCCTCGCCGCGGTCCCAGGGCGAATCGCGGAACATGGGCGGCGCCTCGATCGGCTCAACACGCAGCGTCACCGGTCTGCCTTCGCGCAATTGCCGCAACAGCCGCGGACTCTGCAACACCTGATGGCCTTCCGGCGTCAGGACATAACCCTGACCATTGCCCTGTACCCAGTCGGTGAGCCTCAATAGTCCCGACATTCGCAGCCGATCCAGCTCGGCGTCGATCATGCCGCGATTCAGCCCCGTCTCCTTGACATAGATGGACGGATACCACGGCTGCGGCGCCGCCGCCTGGCATTCGCGCAGCAAGATCTCCAGAAGCTCGTTAGAGGATTCAGCCATGCCCACATTATATGGCCAGCCGCAACACACAGTCCGTTGCGGCGGAGCCTGGGCTGCAAGGCCCGGCTGGAACGCTTCTCGGAAACTCGCCAAGAAATGCCTGAGCCCGAAGCGCTAGCGAGGGCGAGTCGTGGCGTGAAGGCTGCGGCGGGCGCTTCAGACACAATTGCGGAATTAGCGGAGCGAGACTCCTCCACAAACCAATGCTATTTTCGCTTGGACATCCACTGGCTTTTCTGCTCAAATAATTGCAGTGAGGAGGGGGGGTCACATGCGTTGTTTGCTCATCATGGTTGGGGCAGGTTGCCTGTTCATCAGCTCGCGAGCGTGCGCCGAGCCCCCAGCCGCATCCTACATCTTTCCGGCCGGCGGCCAGCGCGGGACCGCCGTGCCAATCAAGGTCGGTGGTCTCTTCCTGCATTCGCGTTGCGGCTTCGAGATGCTCGGGCCGGGCGTGTCGTCGACATCCAGGCTGCAACGAACCGAAACGCTCTGGTTCGAGGGGCCGATGCTGACACTACCGGATTCGCAGCGGCAAGAAGACTATCCCAAGGACATGGCCGGACACGTGAAGATCGCCGCTGATGCGCCGCTGGGTCCACGGCACTGGCGGGTCTGGACCTCCCAGGGAGCGACTCCGGCCATGAAATTCCTGGTGGGTGACCTACCGGAAATCGTTGAGAAGGAAATCGACGGCGATCCGCTGCCAACGCAAATCGCGCTGCCGGTCACGGTCAATGGCCGGATTTTTCCGCGTGAGGATGTTGATGTGTGGACCTTTGCCGCCAGGAAGGGACAGAGCATCATCTGCCGCGTGGATGCCGGCCGGCTGGGCTCGCCGCTCGAGCCGCGGCTGGAGGTTCGCGATCCGCAGGGCCGGCGACTCGTCGAGAGCGATGATCGTCACGCCGCCGATCCGCATCTGCGCTTCCTCGCCCCTGTCGATGGCACTTATCAGGTGCACATTCACGATGCCCGCTTCCAGGGCGGCCAAGCCTACGTGTACCGGCTGACGATCACGGCCGATCCCTACATCGAACGCCATTATCCGCTGGGCGGCAAGCGCGGCAGCACGCTGGCATTGCAAGTTGAAGGGCAGGCGCTGCCGACCAGCGAAATCCGCATCCAGATTCCCGCGACGGCCGCCCCCGAGTATGCTCATCAAGCGACCATCGCCGGCAAGCGACTGAATCCGGTCCTGCTCGATGTTGACGACTTGCCGGAGTACATGGCGAATGACGCGCCGCTGTCATTCCCTGCCGTATGCAATGGCTGGATCGACAAGCCGGGCAAGATCGACGCCTGGACCTGGACCGGTCGTAAGGGCGAAACCTGGCTCTTCGAGTTGCGTGCCAACAGGCTGGGCTCGGCCCTTGACGGCGTCCTGACGATCCACGACGACAAGGGTAAACAGCTGGCGAAGGCTGAAGCGACCGCCGCACAACCGGATCCTGTGCTGCAGTTCACGGCGCCCGTTGACGCAACCTACCAGGTGCGCATCCAGGACCGCTTCGGATCGAGAGGCGGGCCGGATCTTGCCTTTCGGCTGCGCGTCGTTCGCCCGCCGCAGGGGGACTTTCGCCTGACGCTGGCGAGCGACGCCGTCACGATCCCACGCAAGGGCAAGGGCGCCATCAAGCTCACGGCGGAACGTCTCGGTGGTTTCAAGGAGGCGATCGACGTTACTGTCCATGGCTTGCCCGCCGGTATGACCGCGGCGCCGGCCAAGCTCGGTCCTGGACAGAACGCCGTCGATATCGCTTTGCAGGCTGGACCCACCGCTAGCATCGCCGTCGCCCATCTCAAGATCGAGGGATCAGCCAAGGTGGGCGGCAACGTCGTCAGCCGGATCGCGCGCGTCAAGTCCGTGAGGGGCGTGCCCGATCTGGACTCCATGTTGCTTGCGGTTGCCTTGCCGACGCCCTTCAAGATCAAGGGCGACTATGTGATGGGCTTTGCGCCGCGCGGCACGGTGCTCAAGCGACAGTACAAGATCGAGCGCGACGGCTACGACGGGCCGATAGAAATCCGGCTAACCGACAAGCAGGCGCGACACCTGCAGGGCGCGCATGGCCCGGTGATCGTCGTGCCGGCCGGCGCGACGGCGTTTCACTATGTGGCATCTTTGCCGCCATGGATGGAAATTGGCCGCACCGCGCGGGTCTGCGTGATGGGCACGGCTATCGTCAAGGAACCGGATGGCACGGAGCACGAAGTCTCCTTCAGTTCGGTCAATCAGAATGAGCAAATGGTTGCCGTCGTCGGCCCGGGGCAACTGGCCCTGGATGTCGAACGCTCGTCACTGGGCGTTGTCCCGGACCAGGACTTGAAATTGCCGCTGCGCATCAAGCGCGGGCAGGGCCTCAAGGGGGCCGTGCGCATCGAGTTGATCGTGCCCAGCCACATCCGCGGGATCTCGGCCGTCCCTGTCGAGATCGCGCCCGGCCAGGAAACTGGCACGCTTACCATCCGCTGCCGGGGGAAGGTGAACGGGGCTTTGAACATGCCGCTCACCGTGCGCGCTTCGATCATGCACGAGGCACATGCCGTCGTTGCCGAGGCAGCGGTGGAGGTGAGCGCCAGGCCGTGAATGTCTGGGCGGCGCCAAGCGTCAAGGATACTAGTTCCGCGAGGCACATCGCGAACGCGAAACGTAAACCAATGGGAGAGCTCGCATCATGTTGAAGAGCGTAGTTGTCGGTATGGCATGCGTGTCGTTCGTTGCGGCTGCCATGCCGGCCGGGGCCCAGGAGAAGAAGGTGTCCGGCGTGCTGAAGTTCAAGGTGAAGAATATCAACGGCAAGGAGGTCGATCTGTCCAGGTACAAGGGAAAGGTCGTCCTCATCGTCAATGTCGCCAGCGAGTGCGGCCTGACTCCGCAGTACAAGAGTCTGCAGGCGCTTCACGAGAAATACGCCGGCAAGGGGCTGGCGATTCTTGGTTTCCCGTGCAACGACTTTGGCAAGCAGGAACCGGGCACCGAGAAGGAAATCGTCGCCTTCTGCGCCAAGAACTATGGCGTGAAGTTCGATATGTTCTCGAAGGTCGCCATCACCGGCAAGGACAAGACGCCCTTGTACGACTTCCTCACCTCGAAGACGACAAACCCCAAGCACGGCGGCGCGGTGAAATGGAACTTCACCAAGTTTATGATCGGCCGTGACGGTCGCATCGTCGCGCGCTTTGAGCCGGCCATCGACCCGGACTCGGACGAATTCCAGCAGGCGATCCGCAGGGAACTGGAAAAGCAGTAAGGAAAGGTCGCCGCTTGCGGTTTGCGTGCCAGGCCGCAAGCGGCAATCTGGGTAGAATGCGCAATTCCATCCTCGCCATGCGGCCCCATTCCGGCTTTTCCATTTCTCGCTGGGTCGCTACAATTCTCGGCCTGACTAGCGAACATACCCACGGAAGGGACCTTTCATGCACAAACTCCGAGTTGTCTTCTCCCTGGCCATACTGGGCGTGATTGTCGGTGGGCCGATTGCTTATGTGCAGTACCGCCGCGAGCACATCCGCAACTTCCATGTGGTGCGCGAGGGCGTGCTTTACCGCAGCGGGCAGCTGTCGCTTGCAGGCCTGAAAGCAGCGGTACACGAGCACGGCATCAAGACCGTGTTAACCTTGCGTTTTCCAAAGGATCCGGGCACGCCGCCGCCGGACCTTGAGGAAGAACAGTTTTGCAAGCTGGCGCACATCAACCACTTCCGCATCACCGCCCTGGAATGGACGGCCACGGTAGGCCCCATCCCGGCCCAGAAGAACGTGGACAAGTTCTTGAGTATCGTCCGCGACCCAGCCAATCATCCGGTGCTGATCCATTGCTTTGCCGGCATGCACCGTACGGGAACCTACTGCGCCGTCTACCGCATGGAGATGGACGGCTGGTCCAGCGAGGGTGCCATTCGCGAAATGCAGCACTTCGGTTACACCCGCGAGGACTCCGACGTACTCGCCTACCTGGAGCACTACAAGCGCCAGGGGACGCCGGGAGCGACGGAAGTCGCCGAGCCGGCAGAAGCACGCTATCCATGAACGTGGGTTTCGACCGGGAAAACGCACCCATGAAATCGTCGCGGCGTGCGCGAAAGGTACGGCCCGACGCGTGAGCGAGGGCGTCGGTCACTCTCGCTCACGCGCTGGGCTCTGCTCGATCACCGTCTTGCCGGCGCATGCGGCGCTGCAGGGCAGTATCCTCAGCCGCAACAGCTCCGGCCGGTAATCCTCGACGGTAACTTTCACCTGGCCTTTCGTGATGGGCAGCGCTTTCCATGCGCCGGCGGCGCGGTCGTAGCGCTCGGCGCTCTTGCCGTTCTCGGAGAGCGTGAGTGTGACATCTTGCGAGCGATACGGATTATGGTTGGCAAGGATCAAAACGTCGTGTTTGCTGGCGTCGCGACACACGCCGATCAGCAGTTCACCAGCATTGACCTGGAATACCGCGTCCTTCGGCACGGGTAACAGCCCGTTGGGAATGGCCGCTGCCCCCGTGGGCTTGTCATTGGGACCGACAGTGATCGGGGTGGAATACACGGCGGAGGGCACGTCGAGCTTCATGAGTTCCGCGCCGATGGAGGCGAACCTGGCGTTGACTTTCTTGAGGTCCTCGCCGAGAGCGTCGAGTTGACCGGTCCGTGAATCGACAACGCCACCCGCGTAATGAAACATGTAGCCGCGCAACCCGAAGGGGATCGAAGTCGCGATGGTGTACCCGACACGATTCGGGTTTCCCTTGCCGACGATGCCGGCTCTGGCATCGTCGTAGCGTAGGAACGGAACCTTGCGCTCCCTCGCCAGATGGGAGGCACGCGTGAGGTTGGCCCAGTGTCCACCGCGCTTCCAGTGAAAGTCGTAGTAGCCGAACAGGTCCATGCCCTGGACGGCGCTCATCTTGCTCATCTTGTAGCAGCCGACGTACGCGGGATGCGTGCCGTCCCATTCCTGAACGTTCTTGACATCGCGCGAGCGGCCCGGAGCGGTGCCGGCAATGTTATCGCTCCACAGGTGGTAGCCGTAGATGCCCGGATTGTCGCGCAAGCTAGCGCACAACTTGCGGCAGCCGTCCGGATTCATGTACACGTGATGTTCCTTGGCGAGCAGATCAACGAACATGAGCATGCCGTGCTTCTTGCAGATGGCTGCCCGCTCGGCGGTGTGTGAACAAAGGATGACGTTGAAATGCGCGTCCTTGACAGCCTTGACGACGCGTTCGAAGCCGGTCGCGTCGCGCGGCAACGCGTCCTTGACGTAACCCATGCTGAAAATGATGGCGAAGCGCGATGGCGGACACGCTGCCCCGGCCGCGTGGACACACACCAGAAACGTCGCAACGATGGCGCAACGCATGGCGTTCATGATAGGGAATTTGACGCGGCGCGCGATCGTGTGCTAGGTTTGGATCGGAGACAGATTGCCGCCGCTGGCACACTTGTTTCAACTGTTCATCGACGACAAAGCTAAACCCGCCGCGAGGCGGGGGCGGAAAACCATGGGTCTCCCGGGCGACGCCTCTCGAGGCACGCTGGGAGATCGCCAGGTTGCCGAAAGGATGTGCTCGTCTCGCGCAGGGCATGCACGCATGCAGGCCGTCTCGGCTGTCCTTTCCAGCGTACTCAGGATGCGATTCTCGGATCGGAGTTCCCCTATCCGTTGCCGCACTTCTTGTGTAGTGTGGCGAAGGGGCTCTCGAAACGAAGCTGGGTCGCGTGCGCGACTCGCCTCAAGGATCGGTGGGAGGGGCTTCGATGCGGGACAGGTTTTTTGCTTGGCGTGCTCTCGACTGGCGCGCACTCATTTCACGTGCGATCCTGCCTCGGGGCCGTGGCAAGAAGGCCACGGTCACTCTGCAAATTGAAGCGCTCGAAGGACGCATTGTGCCCGCGACGGCAACGAAACCCGCCGGACTGGTCGGTAGCTACGCCGTCAACAGGTTGCGCACCCTCGACTACGAAGCGCCGCTAAACTCCGGCAATGCTTTTCAGCAAGCGCCCGTGCAAGTTCCCACGACGAGCGCGCCCAAGGCCACCGCATCCGGCTTTCAGATCACGTTGCGCTACACCGACAACAGCGTCACCGCCAGCCAGAAGGCGATCTTCAGCCAGGCTGCCCAGCGCTGGAGCGAGGTCATCGTCGGCGATCTGCCGGACGGTTTCGTGTCCGGTATCGGCGCGGTGGACGATCTCGTGGTGAGCATCAGCGCGCCGAACATCGACGGCCGATACGGCGTCCTTGGTCAAGCCGGACCGACCCATCTGCGCAACGGCTCGAATTTACCGCTGGCCGGCATCATCGAGTTTGACCGCGCCGATATGGCGGGCGTGCAGGCCGATGGTTCCCTCTACGCGGTCGCGGTGCACGAGATCGGCCACATCCTTGGCCTCGGCACCATCTGGGACTTGAAGGGCCTGATCGTGGGAGCCGGCGGATCCAACCCGCGATTCGTAGGCAAGCGGGCCACGGCGGAGTACCAGGTCGCGTTTAACACCGCGCAAGGATCAGTGCCCGTCGAAAACACCGGCGGGTCCGGCACGCGCGATGCCCACTGGCGCGAATCGATCTTCGGCAGCGAACTCATGACCGGCTACATCAATTCCGGCAATAATCCGCTCAGCCGCATCACCGTTGCCTCGATGGCCGACCTCGGCTACACGGTCAATCTGGAGGCGGCCGATCCATTCAAGAACTCGGGAGGTTCGGGGGGATCCGGCGGCGGCACCGAAACCGCCCCCACGCCGGGACCGGGCGACGCGCCGGGCCAGCTGCAGTACACCGACATCAACGGCGACGGCAAGGCCGACCTTGTCTTCCAGACGGCCAGCAACTCGTTCTGGGTCTGGACCGGTTCCAGCAGCGGTTTCGGCAGCGGCGTAAAGGCCATGCAGCACGGCGCCACCTACCGCGCCGGCCAGGCCCAGTACGCCGACGTGAATGGCGACGGCAAGGCCGACCTCATCTTCCAGGGCGCCGACAACTCCTTCTACCTGTCGCTGTCCAATGGCACGACCTTTGGCAGCCCGCAAAAAGCTTTCAAGCATGGCGGCGCCTTCGTCGCCGGCCAGGCACATTATCGGGACATCAACGGCGACGGTCGAGCAGACCTCGTTTTCCAGAACGGCAACAACGTCGTCTACCTGTCGCTATCCACCGGCACGAGTTTCACCGGGGCCAAGATCATCGCACAGCCGGGGGGCAAGTATAAGCCCGGGCAGGCACAGTTCGCCGATGTCAATGGCGACGGCAAGAGCGATATGATCTTCCAGGGGCTCGACAACGCCTTCTGGCTGTATCTGGCCAGCGGCAGCGGCTTTGCCGCGCCGGTCAAGGCGGTCAAGCACGGCGGCGCCTTCCGCGCCGGCCAGGCCCAGTACGCCGACGTGGACGGCGACGGCAAGGCCGACCTCATCTTCCAGGGCGGCAACAATTCATTCTGGTTGTCGCGCTCCACCGGGGCAACGTTGCTTGCACCGGTCAAGGTGCTTCAGCATGGCGGAATCTTTCAGCCCGGCCAGGCGCAGTTTGCGGACGTGACCGGCGACGGCCGGGCCGACCGCATGTTCCAATCCGGCGACAATTCCTTCTGGCTGTCTCAAGCCACGGGCACGGGTTTCAGCAACCCAACCAAGGTTGTGCAACGTGCCGGTACCTTCGTCAAGGACCAGGCCAAGTACGCCGATGTTAACGGCGACGGCCAGGAAGACCTGCTGTTCCAGGATCAAAGCGGACTCTGGCTGTACTTCGCGTGAACCGGGCGTGAGCCGTCACAGCGTCCAGCCCTGGCGATCCTCGCGGCGGAGAAATGCGGCCGCCTTCCCATTATTGGTAACACGACCGGTCTTGCCGTCCCATTGCAAGCGCTCGCCGGCGCGGTAGGCGGCGTTGCCCAACAGGACGGCCTCGCTGACCAGGCCGCTGTAGGCAAAATTACACGTCGTTCGGCCGCCATTGCGAATCGCCTGTAGCCATTCGCGATGATGGCCGACGGAACGTGGGATGAACGGCTTGGGCGGCTCGAAGCCGCGGAAACGGTCCTCCGGCAGCAATCGATAGGCTCCATAGTTGGCGACCAGGCTTCCCTTGGCCCCCTCGAAGAGCACGCCGGAGTCGTAGCCCGTGTAAGTCGTCTTGCCGGCCAGATCGGGACCGGGAACGCCGTGATACCATGTCAAATGAACGGCGGGCTGCTCGCCGCGAGCCGGGAACTGATACTCGACCTGTTCGACTCCGGGGACGGTGTTGTCCCCCTTGTAGGTCACCTTGCCGGTCGCGGACACGGTGGTCGGCGAGCCGAGGTTGAGGGCCCAGAAGGGCAGGTCCATGAAGTGGCAGCCCATGTCGGCCAGCACGCCGCCGCCGAAGTCCCACCACCAGCGCCAGTTGAAATGCAAATGTGACGCGTGATACGGCCGCATCGGGGCCGGGCCGATCCAGAGATCGTAGTTAAGTCCCTTGGGCGGCTGCGCGTCCTTGCCGGCGCGACGGCCGGGATCGGGACGCCGGCTGCACCAGACGTGCACGCGCCGAACCGGGCCGAGCACTCCCGCCTGCACGATCTCGACAACGCGGCGATAGTTGTCGCCGGCATGAATCTGCGTACCCATCTGTGTGACGGTGCGTGCCTTGGCGGCTGCCTCCATCACCACCCGTCCTTCGTGCACCGAGTGCGTCAACGGTTTCTCGCAGTAGACATGCCGCCCGCTCCGCAGCGCCGCCACCGTTGCCAGCGCATGATGATGGTCCGGCGTGCTCACCACCACGGCCTCGATGTCCTTCTGCTCCAGCATGCGGCGATAATCGGCGTAGAAGCGCGCCTTGGGAAAGCTCTTGCGGGCGGCGCCGGAGCGATTCTCATCCACATCGCACAGCGCGACCACATCGGCCAGTCCGCTGCGCATGCATTCACCGGTGTTGTACGCCCCCTGCCCCGCCAGGCCGATGATGCCGAGCCGGACACGGTCCTGGCGTGTCGGCTGTGCGGCCGATGTTGCTGGCACACCCAGGGCAGCCACCGCCGAGAGTCCGGCTACTTCTTGCACGAATTGCCGACGCGACGATTGCCGTGACATGATCATTGCCCCCCAAGGTTGATGTATGATTGCTTCTCCGGTGATTATCTCGCGCCACCTCGCAAAAGCAACGACATTCGCAGATTTCAATACAAGACGTTTCGGCTACACTGTGCTCATGGCACTGTCAGCCATGTCCCTTCATCTGCTATCTGGAGGAACGTAACTGTGACGACCGTCAAGGCACTACTGGTCGCTCTCCTGTCGATGGCGTGTCTCGCGGCGAGCAAGGCCGAACCGTCGGATGACAGATGGCAACCGGCCGATGTGGCGCGGTCGGCCGCCGCCCTGAAGGCACTTCAGCAAATGCTCGAGGCCAAACCAGCGGATTCTGCCGAGGTTGCGGCGAAGACTTTTGCCAGGGTTCCTTTGACGAGGGCGGATGCACAGGCAGCGCGCGAACGGCTCTGGAAGGCACATGTCGAAAAAATCCGGAAGGACCGATCCGGGGAGATCGAGAACCGGGTGCTCAGGGTCGGCAAGCTGGAAATGCCGTTCTACTTCAAGACCTTCGGCAAGAAGCCGGCGAACGGTCGCAGTCTGTGGCTTTCGCTGCATGGCGGCGGCGGCGCTCCCAAGGAGGTCAATGATTCGCAATGGGAGAATCAGAAAAGACTCTACACCGTGGAAGAAGGAATCTACCTGGCACCGCGCGCTCCGACCAATACCTGGAACCTGTGGCACGAGGCGCACATCGACCGGCTATTAGGCCGCTTGATCGAGGACCTGATCGTGCTCGAAGACGTGAATCCAGACCGGGTCTACATACTCGGCTACTCCGCAGGCGGTGACGGTGTCTACCAGCTCGCCCCGCGCATGGCCGACTACTGGGCCGGTGCCGCGATGATGGCCGGCCACCCGAATGGAGTCTCGGTGCTATCTCTGCGCAATGTGCCGTTTGCTTTGCAGGTCGGGGGCAATGACTCGGCTTACAACCGCAACAAGGTGGGCAAGCAGTATGGTGAGCAACTCGCCAGGCTTCGCCAGGATGACCCGAAAGGCTACCCGCACTTCGTAAAGATCCACGAAGGCAGGGGCCACTGGATGAACCTCGCCGACAAGGTCGCGCTGCCGTGGCTGGCCAAGTTCACCCGCGACTCAACGCCGGAGCGTGTGGTCTGGAAACAAACAGGGATCGCGCGCGAGCGCTGCTACTGGTTGGCTGTACCGCCCCGGCAGATGAACACGGCTTCTCTTGTCATTGCCCAGCGCAAGGGACAGACGGTGCAGATCACGGCGGCCGAAAAGACGCCGCAGTTGCTGATCCGCTTCAGCGACCGTATGGCTGATCTCGACAGGCCGGTCACTGTGACCCACGCCGGAAAGGAACTGTTCGCCGGCACGGTTTCGCGGACCATCGAAGTCCTGTCGAGGACCCTGGCCGGTCGAGGCGATCCGAAACTGATGTTCGACGCGGAGGTGGCGGTCGATCTGCCGAGCGGCAAATGATCAAGCAAGCAATTCGGTGATGGGTAGACCCCTTGGCAGCACCGGAATTGGCCGCCCTTGCTGGTCGTGAAACATGGTAGTGGGGTCGATGCCGAGAACGTGATACATGGTCGCGAAGAGGTCGTGGGCGTGAAGGGCGCCTTCTCGAGGATAGGCGCCGCGTCGGTCACTCGAGCCGATGACTTGGCCGCCTTTCAGCCCGCCGCCGGCCACGAGTACGCTGAACACCGATGCCCAGTGATCCCGGCCGGCATTGCGGTTCACCAGCGGCGTGCGGCCGAACTCGCCCATCACCAGCACCAGAGTCTGTTCAAGCATCCCGCGGGCTTGCAGATCCTCGATGAGCGCCGACACCGCCCGGTCCAGGGGCGGCAGCAGGTCGCGCTTCATCTGTGCGAAGTTGTCCCTGTGCGTGTCCCAGTCCTGGCGCAGTCCACATTGCAACATGATGAACGTGACACCGGCGTCCACAAGACGCCGGGACAGCAAGGCGCCCTGACCCCACTCATGCGTGCCATAGCGATCACGCAAGAACCGCGGCTCGCGCGATAGGTCGAAGCCATCGCGCAGCCTGTCGTTGAGCAGAAGCTCCATCCCCTGATCGGTGAGATCTCGTTGCTCGCGGATGGCCGATGAGGACGCTGAAGCCCGAGAATGTTCAAGTAGTTCGCGTCGGCTGCGCAAGCGCTGCCCGCTCACGCCTTCTTGAAGTTGCAAGGTCGTGACGCGGAACGGCGCTGCCGGCGATGACGGCAGGTGACCACTCTCGAACGGTTCGTGCCGCGGGCCCAGGTAAGCCGCCGCGCCGAACGGCGAGCCACGATAGGCATGATGAAAGCTCCAGGGTACGGCAACGTAACCTGGCATGCCGGATCGGCGCGGCCCGCGCAGACGCGACACGATGGACCCGAGCGACGGTTTTTCGATGACCGCCCGCGCCGTGCCGGGGCGAGAGCCCATCCAGCCGGTAAGCATCTGGTGCTCGGCTTCGGCATGGCTGGGGTTGCCGTGATAGAGCGAGCGAATCAGGCTGTAGCGATGGGCCTGGCGCGCCAGCAACGGGAGATGTTCGCCGATTCTGACGCCGGATGCTGAGGTCGCGATCGAGGCGAACTCGCCGCGAATGTCCGCCGGAGCGTTCGGCTTCGGATCAAAGGTCTCGAAATGCGAAGGCCCGCCGTCCAAAAAAAAGACGATGCAGGCGGTGTCAGGCCTCCGCCTTGCAAGTAAGGCGGCGGGGCCGTCTCGGGCGATGGCAGCGCCACCGACGCCGGCCAGGGCCGCGCGCAAGAATGTCCGGCGTGTTTGAGCGGTCAAACATCTTGCGACGGGTTCAAGGTTGAATCGCCAGCGGTTCATTCCCTGATACCTTGTACCTTGCGTTCGGTCAAAGCAGTTCGCGGATCACGGCACCGCGTTCCAGCACCGGAATTGGTCGGCCCACAGGGTCCGGGAAGGTATGCTCCGGTTCGATGCCCAGATGGTGATACATGGTGGCAACCACATCTTCGGGGCGGATTGGCCGATCCTTTGGCACCTCGCCATGGCGCGTCGAGGAGCCGATGACTTGTCCCATCTTGAAGTCGCCGCCGGCCAGGAGCACGCTCTGCACACCGGCCCAGTGATCGCGGCCCGGCGCCGGGTTGCCCGGCTCGCCGTTGTTCAGTCGCGGAGTCCGGCCAAACTCTCCCCAGACGACGACCAGTACCTGACAGTCGAGTCCGCGTTGCCTGAGGTCCTCGACGAGGGCTGTCACAGCGCTATCCATGCGCGGACAGGCGAGGTTCATGCCCCACTCGAGTCGCGTGTGCAGGTCCCAGCCGGAACTGGACAGCCCCACGCCAGGGTCAATGACGGTCACAAAGTTAACGCCCGCTTCGACCAATCTCCGCGCCAGCAAGGCCGTCTGGCCCGAACGGCTCGGACCGTAGCGTGCGCGGACGCGCGGATCCTCTTGCTCGAGGTCAAAGGCCTGGCGGGCACGCTGGCCGGTGAGCAGGTCAAAGGCTGCATGCTGGAAGGCATCCAGGGACTCTCCCGCGGCGTCGGCCTCCCTGCGCAGCTGGTTGAGGCGTGAAACCAGAGCGCGACGCTGAACAAGGGTGCCCGCCGTCAGTCCGGTCGCCGGGTCCAGGCTGCGAAGGCGAAAGTCGCGGTCGAGCCCCGGATCCTTGCCGTCGCCGGTGCGCTGGTTGAGGATTTCGTATGGATCATAGCTACTGGCCCAGTAGGCCGCTCGATGGGGCAGCATGCGCACCGGAGCCGGCTCATCCAGGGGATAGACCATGCAGACATAGGGAGGTAAGACTCTTGCGGCGGTGCCGCGACAGCGCGCGGCGACTGAACCCGTCGATGGATGGCTGGAGCGCTGAAACGCGTTCACGGCCGGGGGATGTCCGGTGAGACACCAGTGCATAGCATGCTGATGGTCGTTCTGCGTATGGTGCACGCTGCGCAGCAGCACGACCTTGTCCATGATGCGTGCGTGCCGCGGCAAGGTTTCACAGAGGTGCACGCCGGGAACATTGCTGGCAATGGCTCGAAATGGCCCGCGGAATTCGGCGGGGGCATCCGGCTTGGGGTCGTAAGTCTCGATGTGGCTGGCCGCACCGCCCAACCAGATCTGTATGACCGCGGTGTTGCTCCCTGTCCGAGCGGCCGATGCCCTTGCTCGGAAGATGCCAGGCAAAGTCAAACCTGCCACAGCCTGCAGCAACCCGCGGCGCTGAATGCGGCTGAATCGTGCCTCGGTCACGGTGGGCTCCTCCACGGGCAAGACGATCTCACCCAAACATACTCCGATCGAGCGGCGTTCGCAATGAGCATTCTTGTTTCCAGTCAGAGCGGGCAGAACTCGGGACCGAGACTGCTTTTCAGCAGTTCACCCGCCGACAGGTGCTCTTCCAAAATAGAATAATCCGATGACCGCTCAAGAACGATTCGAGGTGCCTGTTGCAAGCGAGCCATTGGCGCTGGCTGTTGGTGACGTCCACGTCTGGCGCTGCCGGCTGCAGCAGCCGGAGGATCGCCGGCAAACCCTGGTACAAGCCCTGTCGCCCGAGGAAAGACAGCGCGGCGACAAGTTTCACTTCGAACACCACCGCCGGCAATGGACGATCGCCCGCGGATTCCTCCGCGCCGTCCTGGGCCGATACCTTGGTATTCCCGCCGAGGAGATCCGCTTTCGCTACCACCATCTGGGCAAGCCGGCACTGGCCGATGAGCAGAACCCATGCAACTGGCAGTTCAACTTGTCGCACTCCGCCGACGGCGCGCTCCTGGCAATCGGCCGCGATACACCTCTCGGCG
The DNA here is from genome assembly GCA_016873095.1 of Planctomycetota bacterium. Lineage (GTDB taxonomy): Bacteria > Planctomycetota > Planctomycetia > Gemmatales > Gemmataceae > VGYC01. Next base: position 51,178 of record VGYC01000011.1, read on the forward strand.
TCGATCTCGAGCAACTGCGTCCCATGGAGAACATGCTGGCACTGGCCCGGCGCTATTTCGCCGCCGAGGAAGCGCGGCAACTTGAGCAGGTTGCTCCGGCGCAACAGATACTGGCTTTCTTCAACTGCTGGACGCGCAAGGAGGCGATTCTCAAGGCGTGTGGCAAGGGCCTGTCGCTGCCGCTGGATCGCTTCCTTGTATCGTTTCGTCCCGGAGAGCCGGCCCGAGTAGTCGAGCTGGCGGGACAACCGGGCGAGGCCAAGCGCTGGTCGCTGACGGCGCTGCAACCCTGGCCGGACTTCGTCGCCTGCTTGGCCCGCCAAGAAACGACGCCCAACCTGGTTTGCCTGGCGTTCGATTGATCGTGTGTGAAACTCGCGAAACCGCAAGTTACTGCCACGCTCAATGATATGGCCGGTAAGACTTCTCCTCGACGAGATGCGAGCCGAGCAGTTCGCTGATTTGCCGTTTGAGGGCGGCGCGGCGGTCGTTTTGCCGATACACGGAACGGGCCAGGGCGATGAAGCGCGAGCCAAAGTCGCCGGCCCGCTCGCAGTCGCGAATGTCGTCCTCAATCTGCCAGAGCGTCTCGTTCGTCTTCTTCAGGTCAGCGACGAGTTGATCGAGCTGCTTCGACGTCGGCAAATCGCTTCGCGCCCGAGACAGGGCTGCCAGCTCGGCAATGACGTTGCGCAGCTTGTCCTCGTCCTTGATCCGCGCCTTCTTGATCTCCGCGATGGTGATCTTGTCCATCAACTCGCCAGGAGCGGTTTCCAGCATCACGGTGACTGCACGCGGCCGGCCGCCAATCAGCCGCGCCAGCTCGCCGGCCATCTCCTCGAAGACGCTATCCCAGTCGCCGAAATCCGCCTGCCGGAACAGTCGCATCGTCGGATACCAGGGCGTGTCCTGACGCTCCAGCATCCACCGCCAGTCCGGAGCGTACGAGATCGCCACCCAGACCGGCACTCCCAGGGCACCGGCGAGATGCGCCAGCGATGTGTCGGCGGCGATGACCAGGTCCAGGCCCTTCATCACGGCGGCGCTATCCAGGAAGGGGCCGGTGTCCTCATCGAGCCGCGGGCCCAGTTCGAGCACATCGAAGCCGGCAAGCTGGACCTGCTCGCTGCCGGGGCCCTTCTGCAAGCTGATCAGGCGGACGCCGGGCACTTTTGCCAGCGGAGCCAGACGTTGCAGCGGTATCGAACGATGCCGATCCTCCGGGTGCTTGATGCTGCCTTGCCAGGCGATGCCGATCTTGAAGCCATCGACGCGCTCCAGCTCGTTCCGCCATTTGGAAACCAGGGCGTCATCCGTTTTCAGATAGGGAATGTCGGCGGGGATAGTGTCGAGCGTGGTTCGAAACGCCCGCGGCAGGCTCATGACCGGCACGAGATAGGCAAAGGTCGGCGACGAACTGGGCGTGATGATCTCGTCCACGCCGGGACAGTCGCGCAGCAGCGGATGCAGCGTCTCGGGGCAGGCGAAGATGACGCGGCCGCAGCGTTGCTTGACCATGCGCGCGTAGCGGATGAACTGGATCTTGTCACCGAATCCTTGCTCCGGCAAGATGAGCACGGTCTTGCCGGTGGCGTCCTCGCCGTCCCAGACGGGATGCGTGAAGGGGCGGAGCATGTAGCCCTTGCACTTGAGCCGCCATTCGTATTCTTTCCAGCCGCGCTCAAAGTTGCCGGCCAGCAACAGGGCCATGGCGACGTCGAGATGAGCTTCGGCCAGGTCGGGATTGAGCCGCAACGCCTCGTCGAAGCTCTGCACGGCGGCATCCAGCCGCTGTTGCTTCATGAGGACGACGCCGAGCACGTGATAGGCCTCGGCAAAGTGAGGCTTGCGCTGCAGCGCCAGCCGGCAACATTCCTCGGCCTCATCGAAGCGGCCCTGGGGCCACAAGGCATTGGCGAGGTTATTGAGCGCCTCGACAAGATCGGGCTTGCGCGCCAGCGCCTCCCGGCAATGAGCCTCGGCATCGGCATACTGGTTGGCGCCGGTCAACGCCGCACCCAGATTGTTGTGCGCCTCGGCAAAGTCCGGCTTGAGCGCCAGCGCATAGCGGCACGACGCGATGGCATCATCAAACTGTCGCTGCTGACGGAGGACATTGCCGAGATTGTTGTGGGCCTCGGCCAGTTCGGGCTTCAGCGCCAGTGCCTGCCGGCAGGCGGCGGCCGCTTCCTCGAGATTGCCCTGCTGGGTGAGGGCCGCCGCCAGGTTGCTGTGCGCCTCGGCGTAATTCGGCAGGAGTTGTGCCGCACGCCGGCTCATGTTCGCTGCTTCCTCGAAGTCGCCCAGCAAGCGCAGCGAATTTCCCAGGTTGTTGAGGATGTACGGGCTGTTCGGCTCCAGTTCGATGGCCCGCCGGTATCTTTCGACGGCCTCCTCAAGCTTGCCCTGGAAGTACAGGACGTTGCCAAGATTGCTCAGGGCCTCGGCGTAATCCGGCCTGAGCCGCAGCGACGCCTCGAACGCTGCGACGGACTCGTCCCAACGCCCTTGCTGCGCGTGCGTGACACCCTCGATATTGAGTGCGCGGGCCTGATCGTGGTCGCCCGTCATCATGTCCCGGACCGCCTTTCAGGTTGAGTCGGAATATTGTATCATCGAACGGTCGGATGAGCTTTCAGCGGTCATAGCTGCTGAGTGTCGCATGAAGAAAAAGATACGTGTTGATCTGCGCAGGAACCGCTCCAAGCCGCCGCGCAATCGCGTCTGGTCGGCGGAGGACGACGAATCGCCGTCGGGGGAGCGGGTGCGCGCCAAGGGAGACATTTCGCGCAAGCGCACCATTATCCAGGACGAAGGCGACCAGGCCCGAAGCACTGGCAAGGCCATCGACGCCGGCCAGGTCGAGATGCCCGCAGTGGCTGGCGCGGGTTGCCTCGCTGGCCGCGTGCTGCGTATGCAGGGCCTGCAAAGCGTGGTCGAGACGGACGACGGCCGGCAGTTTCGCTGCGCGGTCCGCCGTCTGCTCAAGTCACTGGCCACCGAGGAACGCGGAGTGGTGGCGCCGGGGGATCGGGTGTGGATACGGCCGTCGCTCGGGGACGAGGGTTTCATCGAAAAGATTGAGCCGCGCCACGGCATCCTCACACGTTCATCCAAGAAACGCGAGCACGTCATGGTCGCCAACGTGGACCAGGTTGTCATCGTGGCCTCGCTGATCGAGCCCGATCTCAAGCCGCACCTCATCGATCGCTATCTCGTGTCGGCGGCGCAGGGGAACATCGCTCCCATCATTTGCCTCAACAAGGCAGACCTAGTCGAATGCGTAGCGCTGCAGCCGCTCATCGGTCTGTACAGTCAGCTCGGAGTGCCGATGTTGCTGACCAGCGCCATCAGCGGGCAGGGCATCGGACAGCTGCGAAAACGTCTTGTCGGCCGAGAAACCGTCTTTGCCGGGCAGAGCGGCGTGGGAAAGTCATCGTTGCTCAATGCGCTACAACCGGGCCTGGACTTGCAGGTTCGCGAGGTCAGCGAGGTGAACGAAAAGGGCAAGCACACCACCACCACCGCGCAACTCATCCGCCTCGATTGCGGCGGTTGGGTCGTGGACACTCCCGGCATTCGCCAGTTTCAACTCTGGGACATCCTTCCGGAGGAACTGGAGGGTTATTTTCCGGAATTCCGCTCCTATGTGCCTTTGTGTGGCTACCCGGACTGCACACACACGCATGAGGATCGCTGCGCCATCAAAGAGGCGGTCACCCGCGGTCGGATCAATGAGCGCCGCTATCACAGCTATCTCGGAATGTTCACTGGAAAGCTCGATGAAGGAAAAATGTGATCGGGACGACCCGCGGCCCATGCCGCCTCCCCCGCCTTGCCTCCCGAATCGCTCGACTTATCTCGGCGGTTCGCGCGTCTGCGCGGCGGGTGCTGTCGGCGATGACTGCCCGGGCTGGCCGCCAGGGATAGCCTGGCGATACGCAGGAGAAGTCCCCTCGTAAACAACCGCCCCAGAATCGAGGTAATCGTCGTCGAAATCGTTAATGAAGAAATCGTCCATGGCACAGCCGGACGAGGTTACCAGCAGTAGCAGAGCTGTCCATTTTCGCATCGGCCATCCTGCGCGTCTGGAACGCAGTTCTCCCGTGTTGTAGAGGTCCCCAGTTTGTCGCCGCCAGCTTGTATCGAGCGACCTCAAGACTGTCAAGTGAAGCGAAAAACCGGCAATTGCGTTACAGTTTAACGCGCCATCGGTCGATTCCTTGCAGAGAAGGTCATGTCCTGGTCGTAGTTTCTGCTCGGGGAGAGGCCGATGGCGTTTTCAAGCAAGCGCGGCAAGTTGCTGATGATGGCGGTCCTGGGGGCTTCGGGGCTTTTCGTCGGGACGGCGACAGCTCAGGAGAACATGCCGCACGTCGCGTCGACGCACGTGCCCGTTTCCACAGCTCCCATGAACGCGCCGGGGAAGTATCAGGTCAAATCGCTGGCCTTCAAGCTTCCCTTCAGAATTGATCCGCGCACGCACGCGAACGTCCAGGAAATGCACTTGTGGAGTTGCGACGACCAGGGCGTGTGGCTGATCATGGATCGGGTGTCACCTTCCGCCGGGTTTTTCACGTGCCGGGTCGGCCAGGACGGAGAATACGGATTCAGCATCGTGACCGTGGACGGGGCCGGGAAGGTGCACCCGGCCGACGTGTCGCGCCGGCCTCCCGAGTTGCTGGTCGTCGTTCATTCCGGGAGTGAAGCAGCGTCGGTGCCGCCGTTGTCGCCGCTGATCAGCGATGCACCGGCCAGTCCGCCACTGAGCCTGGCGCCTCAGACCGCGTCAACGCCGCTGCCGCCACCGATCGTGCCACCAGTGGCGCCGCCGTTGTCGCCGTCGGTCATCGAGAAGAAACCGCTTGCCGCCAAGACGGAAAGCCTGATTCCGCTGGTGACAGACATTTCCAAGACAAAGCCGGGTGAAACCGTCGAGGTCATATCCGAAACACCGTTGACCATGGCCGGTATCGAGCACTCGGCAGCGACCGAACAGGCTGCGCCCGGGCCCATGCCGGTCAGCACCTCGACGACCATCCTGATCAACAGCACACAGGTGAGCGTCGATTACAACATCAATCGCAAAGGGCCCAGCGGCGTCAGCAAGGTCGAGATTTACGGGACCACGGACGGCGGCCAAAGCTGGAAGCGCTTCGGCGAGGATGCCGACCGCGTCAGTCCAGCCCTTGTGACGCTGCCCGGCGAAGGCATCTTCGGTTTGCGCCTGACAGGCATCAACGGTAACGGCTTCGGCAAGCCCCCTGCCGTCGGCGCCCAGCCCACGACCAGCATCGAGGTGGACACCACCCGTCCAAAGATCCAGTCGTGGAGCGCCACACCCATCAAGGACGGCAAGCTTGAGATCCAGTGGCTGGTCCTGGACAAGAACCTCGGCAACGCTCCGGTCAACCTTTATTACGCTCACGATCGCGGCGGCCCGTGGAAGCCGCTCTGCAAGAAACTCAAGGGTGAGGCTGTCTTCCGCGGACCGGTGCCGTCCGATGCCACCGACCAGCTCATGATCCGCCTCTAAGCCACCGACCTGGCCGGCAATGTCTCGACAACCGAATCTCAGGAACCGCTGATTGTCGATCGCATGGAGCCGGAAATCAATGTCGTCGGCGTCACCGTCACGCCGCGAACAACCGGTGAGATTCTGGTTCCGGCACAGCGCTGACACAGTTTAGGACCAGGCGGCGGCTCGGCAGGAGCCTCGCCGCCTCGCGCTCCCGGCCCCACGACAGCCTCGCGCTCCCAGAGTGAAATGGCCGGCTAGAGCCGCAGTTTTCGCCACAAGACGCCGGCGAGCAGCCGGGCCTTGTCCCAGCGCGAGACCTCTGGCCGTGTTCGCCACACGTCATAGCCGATCTGCTCGATCTTTGCCAGGATGGCAAGCCCGCCGCGCACGAATAGTTCGATGTCCGGCTGAATCTCGACCGGCATCAGCTTCACCAGCGGCATGCCCTCGTGAAACAGCGCACGGGCGCGCTCCACCTCGAAGCGCATCAGGTCGGCAAAGGCCGGCGTGAAGCGGCGGGCCTCCAGATCAGCGTCCGTGTAGCCGAAGCGCCGACGGTCCTCGGCAGGCAGATACACTCGGCCGATGTCGAGATCGCGGGCCACATCCTGCCAAAAGTTCGCCAGCTGCAACCCCGTACAAATGCGATCCGCCAGCTGCGCGCGACGTTCGTCAAACGAGTCACACAGATAAAGCACGAGATGTCCCACCGGATTGGCCGAGTTACGACAGTAGTTCAGGAGCTGCTCGTAGCTTTCGTAGCGCGTGACGCTCTGGTCTTGTTCGAAGGCGAGCAGCAAGTCCAGGAACGGCTTGGGAGGAATCCGGAAGCGTGCTATCGTGGGCGCCAGCGCGAACATGACGGGATGGCTGGACCTACCTTCATAGCAGCGCACTAGCTCCGCGCGCCACCATTGCAAGAGGTCTAGCGCCTGCTGCCCGCCACCAGTCTCGTCGCCGAGGTCGTCGGCCCAGCGGCAGTAGGCATAGATCGCGTGGAAGTGCGGCAACAAGCGGCGCGGCAACAGCAGGCTCGCCACCGAGAAGTTTTCGTAATGCGTGTATGCCAGCCGCCGGCAATACTGCCGCGCGCGCGCCAGCGTCATGCCGTTGCGACGGCATTCCGGGCCGAAGCGAGCCAGCTCTTGCAGGAATGCGTGACTCATGACCAGATTGTAGCCGAATTCGCCGGAATCGGGTGCAGTCCTCAAGCCGGCGCTACCCGACGTCAGGTGAGTTTGGCAACGCAACGCGCATCCGGCGCAGCGCAGTAGAATACACACTGTCGTCGCAGTAACCCGGAGTATGCATGCGCGTCCTGTTCATCGGCGATATCGTGGGCCAGCCTGGAGTGGCCATGGTCCGGCGTGCGTTACCGCTTGTCGTGGCAGCCGAGAAGATTGATCTGGTCATTGCCAATGCCGAGAATGCAGCCAGCACCGGAGCGGGAATGACTCCCGGCATCTACCGGCAGTTGCGTGAGGGCGGCGTCGATCTCGTCACCATGGGGGACCACATTTACAAGAAGGCCGAGTTGATCCCGGTGCTCAACGAGGACGGCCGAATCTGCAAGCCGGCGAACTTCCCTGCCGACGCGCCGGGCCGGGACTACGCATTGGGCGCGACCAAAGATGGCACACCGGTCGCCGTCATGTGTCTGCTAGGCCGCACGTTCATGCGGCCGGTGGACTGCCCCTTCCGCGCCGCCGATCGAGTGTTACGCAACCTCGAGGGCAAAGCCAAATGCGTGGTGGTCGACATGCACGCCGAGGCGACGGCCGACAAGTATCTCATGCTGCACCATGTCAAGGGCCGCGTTAGCGCCGTCATCGGCTCGCACACGCATGTGCCGACTGCGGATGAGGCAGTGTTTCCGCCCGGGACCGCCTTCATCAGCGATGTGGGTATGACCGGTCCTTATGACAGCATCCTGGGCCGCCGCGTCGAACGCGTGCTGTCCACGGCGGTGACGTTCGTGCCGTCGCATTTCGAGGTTGCCAGCGGCGACCCGCGTCTGGCGGGCGCCATCGTCGAGATCGATCTGCATACTGGCAAGGCCAGCAGCATCCACCGCATCATGCTGGACGAGGCGGCAATCGCCCGAATCGCTGCCGGGAAGGATTGAAATTCTGCCTGCCGACAGCTCTCTGGTCTCTGCGAACGCAAATCGCGACACGCGCTGTGAAGCTTCAAGACGCTAGCCGGCGTCGAAATACTTGACGGCATTGCGAAAGAGCTGAAGGCCGTCCCCCTCGGACTTGAGCCCCTCGCGAGTCCAGCGGGGATGCTGCGTGGGCAGCACGTGGCGTTCGGGGTGCGGCATTAGTCCGAGCACGCGGCCGCTCACGTCGCACAAGCCGGCCACGTCCCCCTCCGAGCCGTTGGGATTCACGGGAAACGGTCCCGGATTGCCGTCGCCATCGACATAACGCAGCACTACCTGGCCGGCCTGCTCCAGACCGCGCAGAATCCAGGGGGCTCGGCAGGTGAACCGCCCCTCGCCGTGGGCGATCGGCAGGAGAAATCGCTGGTAGCCCTTCAGAAAAGGGCAACGCTGGGCATCCGGCTGCAACCAGATCCAGCGATCCTCGAACCGGCCGTGGGAATTGTCGGTCAGGGTCGCCAGCGGGCCGTCGTCGTCGGGGATGAGGATCAAACCCGCCTTGAGGAGAACCTGGAAGCCGTTACAGATGCCAAGGATCAGCTTGTCCCTGGCCCGAAACCGGTGCAAGGCGTCACCGAGAAAGTGCTTCAACTGAACGGCGAGGATCTTGCCGGCCGCCACGTCGTCGCCGTAGGTAAATCCGCCTGGAATCACGAGAATCTGAAAGTCGTGCAGCAGCTTGGGAGATTCGCGCAGTCGATGGATGTGCACGCGCTCCGCGATGGCGCCGGCAAGTTCGAAGGCGAAGTGCGTCTCGACGTCACAGTTTGCCCCCGGGGCACGCAGGATCAGCACGCGCGGCTTGGCCATGCCCTCATCTTATGGATGCGCCCGGCGTGCAACCGCTGAGCCGTGCACATGGCGACACGAAAAAACTCGAGGCGGCAACGATTCGTCAGGATCGTTGCCGCCTCGAGTTCTTGGCGAACAGAACTTGGTCGTTAGCTGTCCGCGAGGACGAAGGCGGGGGTCACCATGAAGCCGCCGCTCTCGACATCCTTCTTCTCCATTTCCTCGTGCACCACCGGGTGCCAGGTGTGCTCGCGCTCGTCGGTGGGAACATAGTTTTCCCGCGCCCAGCGCCGCAACCGCAACTCTTCGATGAAGTCCAGCTCCGCCATCACACGACTACTCATGAAACACCTCAAACACGTCTAAACTGCATGGACATCATGCCTCCCGATTGGGTGGCCACGTAAATATATCGGTTTGCGTGCGTCCTTCAAGAACGAAACGGCGCCGGCGCGGCGAAATTCGCCCGCTAAAATCGGCAAATTCGCCCCATACCGGTCAGGTTGGCTAACCTGAACCTCAGCGCAGTTAGCGCATGTCGATGATGTACACGTCGTAACCGCCGCCGCGATTGGAGATGAACGCCAGACGCCGGCCATCAGGGGACCACGTGGCGAAATTGTCCTGGGCCGGATGGCGGGTGAGGTTGCGCGGCGCGGTGCCGTCGGCGCTCATCACATGAACGTCGTAGTTGCCGTCGCGATTGGAGGTGAAGGCGATGCGTTTGCCGTCCGGCGACCACACAGGCCAGTAGTCCATCGTCGGGTTGCTGGTGAGGCGGCGCACCCCGCTGCCGTCGCGCTTCATCACGAAGATCTCCAGGTTGCCGGCTCGCCCACTGGTGAATGCCAGCTCCTTGCCGTCGGGCGACCAGCTCGGGCTGTTGTTGGGGCCGGTGCTGCTGCTGAGGCGCTTGATGTTACCGCCGGCGGCGTCGGCGACAAAAATCTCCTGGTTCTTGTCACGCGTGCTTGCCCAGACGATGGCCTTGCCGTCCGGCGACCAGCGCGGCGCCTCCTCGAACGCCTTGTGCGGCAGCAGGTTTCTGTGCTCGCTCCCGTCAGCGTTCATGACGTCGATCTGCAGCTTGCCATCGGTCCCCTGCAGCTTGTCAAAGACAAAGATGATTCGCTTGCTGTCCGGGGACCAGTGGCCATCGAAGTGCGGCATGTTCTCGCGCGGCAGCAACGCTTTCAGCTCGCTGCCATCCGTCTTCATGGTCCACAGCCCCATCTTCCCCTTGTGAATGCGCGTGAACAGAAACCGCTCGCCGTCCGGCGACCAGGACAGATGCTGCATGAAATCACCGACTTTGCCGATGCGCTTCGCGTCCGGAGCCTTGGGTTGGGCCGACTTGCCATCCTCCTGAGCCGTCATGGCGCCGGCCGCCAGACCAAGAACAACGCAGCCGCAGAGACAACGCAGAATCATGCTTGCCCCCATCCATCAATGTGCCGACCGAGAAGCAGGGCTGGAGGGATTCGAACCCCCGACCGGCGGATTAGAAATCCGCTGCTCTGTCCAACTGAGCTACAGCCCCAATCGCTTTCGTTTCAACGCTTTACGCTCCGTTTCGCTAATGCTTTCCGCAACGAAGAGCCTACAAGGAGGCTACGGTGCGAATTGCAAAGCGTCAGATTGTGCGTCAGGGAAAGCCCACGCTCTCCCGCAAGTATTATCTCCAAATTCGGATACGGGGAAAGCCCCAAAGGTTCGCTCTCACGGAAGAACTCGCATCAAGCAAGGCGATGGCAAACGAGATTATCCGCAATCGCCAGCGTATCGCCCTTGCCTTGCCGATGGCGGAGAAGAAGACGCCAGCGTGGGAACATGCTCTCGCCTTCCTTGCCGACTTGGAAGCGAATGGCAGGAGTTTTCATCACCTGCGAAGGCATCGGCATATCCTTCGCAAAATCATCGGCGAAGGCGTCATGCTCCACGAAATCACGATTGCCAGCGTGGACGCCTTCCTTCACGCAATGGCGAAGCAAGGCAAAAGCCCACGCACTCGCAACATGTATCGCCAAGCAATCGTGGGCTTGTTCAATTGGCTTGTGCGGAAGCAACGCATCACGACAAATCCCTTGCTTGCCGTGAGCAAAGCGGAGAAGCGAAGCGTTCGCCTTCGCCGTGCTTTGCTGCCAACGGAACTTTCCTTTCTCTTGACAGCAACAGAGAAGCACAACGCAGAGCGTGCTTTGCTCTATCGCTTGGCAATCTATTCAGGTCTTCGCAAGAGCGAATTGCAACGGCTCAAGGTGCATTCGCTCACGCTCTCGCCTTCGCCATTACTCACGCTTCCCGAAGGTGCGACGAAGAACCGCAAGGCTTGTGTCTTGCCATTGCCGATGCACCTGGCGGAGCAACTGGCGAAGCATTGCGAAGGCAAGAGCCAGAGCGATGCTTTGATTTATTGCTCAAGCGATATCCATCTTCGCTTTTACGAAGATTGCCAACGGGCAGGGATTGCCAAGCATGATGCACAAGGAAGGATTGCCGATTTCCATTCGCTTCGCAAATGCACGGGAACGCTCCTGGCTCTCGCAGGCGTTCACCCACGCATCGCTCAACATATCCTTCGCCATTCCACAATGGAACTCACCATGAGCGTCTACACGGACGCTAACCTTCTCCCCATGAGCGAAGGCATCAACGCCCTGCCATTGCTCTAAACACTCCCCTACTACTCCCCTACTCCCCTACTCCCTACTACTCCCCTTGCGATGGGGAGTACTTTGGGGAGTAGTAGGGAGTACTTTTACTCCCCTTGCCGAAGGGAGTAGGGGAGTACAGGGAGTAGGGGAGTACGGGAGTACCCATCGGAAACTTTTCATTCTGCCAACGGGACGCACCTGCGGCGGAGCGATGAAAAACTCCGTTTTTTTGGGAAGGCGTATATACACACCTTTTTTTAGCTATCATTTCCATCTAAACGGCGAGATCCCTCCGTGCGCATTATGGGACCTTTTTTCTTCACTAACTAAAGCAAGAAACATCGTTTGCGTGATAAACTTTATTTTGGTAGAATAGATACCTTACACTAACATCTAACCCAATGGAGAAAGATTATGACAGCAAACGAAGTTGCGGAACTGCTTGGCGTGAGCACAAGTAGAATCTACATGGCGCATTTTCACAAACGAGTAGAAGTGCCAAAAGCAAAGCATGGCAATTCCTACATCTACAGTGCTGTAGATGTGGAGCGATTGCGTGAGTATTTCAGGGCGATTGCCAATCGTTATCGCCCATTAACAATCATAAACGAGAAAGAAGGTGAAGCATGAAATTGACAGTAAAACAAAGTGGCGTTCCCGTTGGCACTTATCTTGCCAGGTTTACAGGCACAAAAGAAACCGAAAACGATTTTGGCGAAGGCTTGGCGTGGGAGTTTGATGTGCAATCAGGTGCGCACGCAGGAGCAAAGGCAGGACGCATTACAGGACGCACGCCCACAACGAAGAACGCTTGTGGCAAAATGCTTGCGTCCATTTCGGGCAAGAGCCTAAGCGCAGGAGAAGAGATTGACTTGGCGGATTACATCGGAAGGAACTATCTGATAATCGTTGCGGAGACGCCAAGTGGGAGCACAAGAGTTGAAAGCGTTGCGCTCCCGCCAATCTGACAAAAAGCACAACGCTAGAGCATTTGTCTTGCTCTAGCGTCATTTAGTTTATAACCCCATTACAACGATTGGAGAAACCCTATGAATATAGTATCACATTCACCCTTACTTTCGCAAGCCCTTGCGTATGCTAAACGCACTTGGAAAGTATTTCCACTTTACGAACCTATCGCCATTGGCGTTTGCTCTTGTGGCAAGCATCTTTGCGAAGATAAACACCCACGCACAACGCATGGGTTTAAGGACGCTACTACCGATGCGAGTACGACAACGCAATGGTGGACGAAATGGCAAAACGCCAACATTGCCATTGCAACAGGAAGCGCAAGTAATGTCTTCGTGCTTGATGTAGACGGAGAAGAAGGAAAACAAACGCTAGCGCAATGGGCAAGGGAAGGCTTGACACTTCCGCCCACGCTCATGGCGTCATCAGGAAGGATTGATGGCGTTCACTACTACTTGACCTATCCGCAAGGCTCTGGCTTGTCAAGCAAGAGCAAAGTGTATCCTGGCATAGATTATCGTGGCGAAGGCGGATACATTGTCGCTCCGCCAAGCGTTCACATCAACGGCAAGCAATACGCTTGGAAGAACGAAAACGCTCTTGCCGAATGCCCGCAATGGCTTGTGGATAAACTCAAGACACAAAAGCCAAAACCTTCTTCTCTTGCTGTCAATGCAAAACCTAACATCATGCGAGTAGCGTCAAGCGAAGACCTTGACACGCACGCAGGAGCGAAGGCAGGACAGCGAAACGAGTTGCTTTGCCGATTGGCAGGCATTCACCTTGCAAGAGGCGAGAGCCTAGAAACTATCAAGGAAAAGGTATCGGCGTGGCTTACCCGTAGCGAGGCATATGGAGCGTGTGATTATGACAAGGCAATGCGTTCGCTAAACTCTTTGTGGGAGAAGCACAACATGAAACTGCAAATAGCGGAAGTGAGGATAGAAGAAGTAAGCGATGACTGCGAAGAAGAGCCATTGCCAGAGCCGAAGCGAATGCCCACGCCTTCGCTTATCGTGTACGAAGGCGTCATAGGCAAGATGGTTCGCACGCTTGAACCTGAAACAGAAGCGGACTCAATCGCAATACTCTTATCCGTGTTTTGTGCGTTCGGCAATGCCATTGGGAGAACTGCCCATTGCAAAGTAGGTGCAACACTTCACTACTGCAATCTCTTCGTGCTTGGCGTTGGCAAAACGGCACAAGCCAGGAAGGGCTTGGCGAACGATACGGCAATGGCACTCATGCCGAAGGACGAATGGAAAAGCAAATGCCTTGCTACTGGTTTGTCAAGTGGCGAAGGCGTGATATGGGCAATCAGAGACGCTCAACAAAAACTAGACGAAGGCGTCTTGCAAACGCTTGACGCTGGCGTGAGCGATAAGCGTTTGTTCGTGCGGGAAGAAGAATTTAGCAAGCCACTTGCTTGCATGAAGCGAGAAGGTAATACACTTGCCGACATTCTGAAAAATGCGTGGGACGGCAAGATCCTTCGCACCTTAACACGCTCTTCCCCTTGTCAAGCAAGCGAACCGCACTTGTCAATCTTTGCGTGGACTACTCCCGAAACATTGCGAAGAACCTTGCCCGTCGCTCTTGCCGAAGATGGCTTTATCAATCGCTTCCTGATTGCTTGCGTTCGGCGAACAAAGCTTATCCCTTCGCCGAAAGCCATTGATTATGAAGCACTGGGAAAGCCCATCGTGGACGCTATCGCCTTCGCCAAGAGCGTGGGAGAAATGAAGCGTGCGCCAGAAGCGGAAACATTATGGGAGACGATGTATCGGGAAATGGAGACGGAAGAACGCAACGGCATCTATGGCTTGGCAACGCTTCGTGCTTCCGCACAAACGCTACGCCTTGCGATGCTCTATGCCTTGACAGCAAGGGAGAAGATTATCGGCGTCAAGCATTTGCAATCGGCATATGCACTATGGAAATACTGCGAAGCATCGGCAAGGTATATCTTCGGCGAGACGCCAACGCTCTCGCCGTTGGCAAGCAAGGTGCTTGGCGTCATCAAGAGCAAGGAAGGCATTTCCCGCACGGGCATACACGAAGCATTGAACCGCAACTATTCGGCAACGCTCCGCAATCAAGCACTTGCGGAACTGATGGAACAAGAGCAAGCGTATTGCGTCTCCCAAGGCAAGAGCGAACGCTGGTATGCGGGGAGTACTCCCTACTCCCCTACTCCCCCAGAGCCAGAGCCAACGCCAGGGGAGTACAGGGAGTACGGGAGTAGGGGAGTAGTAGAGCCAACTCCAGGAGCAACGCCAGCGGAAGCGAAGGCAGAAACGGAAGCGAAGGCAACGCCAGCGGAAGGCGAAGGGATGGCGTTCACGGATTTCCTTGTTGCTGTCAAGGCTCAAGGCGGACGCATCGCGTACGATGCGAAGGCGTTGCGATACGAAGTACAAGGCATGGCGATGACGCCAGCAATTGAACAAGCGTTAGAAACGCATAAAGACGACTTGTGGGAACTTGAGTTCACGAAGGCTTGACGCCAGAGCCATTGCCTTGCGTTCGGAAGGCTCTGGCGTCAATCTGGACGCATTGGAAGGCATTTGCGAAAGGCTCTTGCTGCGCTCCTACAAGGAGCCTACACTTTACATGCGAAGGCGAGCGATTGGCGTTCGCCAAACCACGGAAAACATTGGGAAAACGAAGCGTCAAGATAGCGAATTGCGATTAGAAATCCGCTGCTCTGTCCAACTGAGCTACAGCCCCAGTAAGGAGTTACGTCGATTCTCTTTTTTATTGACACCAGGTGTCATCGTGGCTCGGCCGGTCGCGTCAACGACCGGCCACTTTTAGTCTATACCGGGAGTCATCAACTTGTTGCCTGCACTCTCCATTACGGTCGCGGACAATCTATCATCATGGCCGACTGTTTGTCACTTGGACGGCGGGTTCTTCGGTTTGGTATTTCGATGGACTTCTACAACCATGGCACGGTCGAGGTCGAAGTCGGCAACATGGCGTTGGGCAGCTACTACAGTTCCACCGGCGGCGGCGGAACCGGCAGCTACAGCGCTCCCAATGGCACACTCATCTTCCAGGGCATCCAGGACTTGGCGGCGAGTTCCAGCATCGACGCCTTTGAAGTGCGGTTCGAAGGTACGTATGCAACGGTGGCGGGAAGCTATCGAGCTGACACAGCCACGGTGATCAGTACCAGCTACGTCTATTTCACGGGCACGATCGACAATATTGGTGCCTTGACGGTGACGGGAACCGGAGGCGGGCAGGTGGACTTCAGCCCTTCTGCGGGTCCGACCACTCTGGAACTGGCGAGCCTGTACTATGTCGGAGTTGGGCTCGGCGGCGCCGCCAATTTCAATGTTAATGGCCAATTCACCTGGATCTGGGGCAGGCTCTATGGGCAACCATTTCTGTGAATAGCGTCGTCTCGTACGCCGCGTTGAACATTTCAGGTACAGGCTCCGGTGGTTTCGCGATGGCTGCCGACTCCGTCTTCAACCGCGACGTCACCTTTTTCGGCACCAACTTTGGCGGTTCGGGTAACATCGAGATCAACGGCCAGTTCACCTGGATCTGGGGCAGGCTCTATGGGCCTGCGGGCACGCACCTGACGGCCAACGGCGGCATCCTTTTCGCGGGCGGCAATTTGAGCCTCGGCGATGGCCGCACGTTAATCAACAACGCAACTGCCACCTGGACCGGCAGCCACGTCAACTTCGACGGTGGCAGCGACTTCATCAACTCGGCCGGTGCGACCTTGGATATCCAGACTGATGCCTCCTTCAGCCGGTACTCCGGATCCGGCGTTCAATTCGACAACTACGGACGCATCGTCAAGACAGCCGGTGCGGGCACGGCGGCAACGGATACCGGATCAGCTACGTCGGCGGCGACGGCAACGATGTCACGCTCACCGTCGTCAGTGTGCACGTGCCGCCGGTCGTTACCGTCACAGCCACCAGTACCAGCGTCACCGAAGGCCAAACTGCGAGCAATAGCGGCACCTGGAGCCTCGGTGACAGCTACGCCCAGGCTGTCACCCTGGCCGCTTCCATCGGCAACGTCACGGCAAACCCCAACGGCACCTGGACCTGGTCCATGCCTACGATTGATGGGCCTTACAGCCAGACCGTCGTCATTACCGCGACCGACGATTGCGGCGGCACGTCGATCGTCGAGTTTGACGTCCACGTCCGCAATGTCGCTCCGCAAGTTACCCTCAACCAGGTAGCCGCGATTTTCGAAGGCGGCATCGCCACGCTCAACGGCACCATCACCGATCCGGGCGTGCTCGATACCTTCACGCTTCAGATCAACTGGAGCCCAAACAATGTCGAAACGTACACGTTCCCAGCCAGTGCCGCCGGAAGCCAAAGCTTTACGCTGACGCACCAGTACCTGGACGACAATCCCAGCGGCACCAACGGCGACACCTATACGATCCGCGTGATCGCAACCGATGACGACGGCGGCAGTTCGGCAAGTCCGACTTCGCTGCTGATCGCCAACCAGAATCTCGGCATCGTGACGCGCCATGACGTTTTGACTGGCGCGAACCTGGGAAATCCGCTTGTGGGGGGCGGTTTGACTACCCCGGCAGGCATCGCCGCTGGCCCCGACGGCAAGTTGTATGTCGGTTCCAGGGACAGCTCCGGCATGGGGGGTCAGGTGCTGCGCTATGATAGCCAGACGGGAGCATTCCTCGATGTGTTTGTAAGTCCGGGCACTGGGCTGAATTCCCCTCGCAACGTGTTCTTCGGGCCTGACGGCCACCTCTACGTGTCCGCCATCCGCAGCAACAACGTCAATCGCTACGACGGCCAGACGGGCGCTCTCCTGGGGACATTCGTATCACTTTCCAGCGCCACTCCATCTCTGTCTGTCGCGTTGTTTGGACCAGACGCCAACAACGATGCCTATCCCGATCTCTATGTGGCCCAATCCAGCCCTGTTTCCGCCATTTATCGCTATGACGGCCTTAGCGGCGCCTTCCTCGATACGTTCTCTTCGCCCACCGCCATTGACGGGCTCGACTCCATGGTCTTTGGTCCGGACGGCCATCTTTATGTCACGGGCTACTACTCCAACAACGTTGGCAGGTACGACGGCAGCACCGGCGCCTTCATCGATCAGTTCGTGACTCCGGGCAGCGGCGGACTTTCTGGTCCCACCAACCTCGTTTTCGATCCCGAGGGCAATCTGCTCGTCAGCAGCTGGAACAATGGCCGCGTCCTGCGCTACAGCGGCCAGACCGGAGCGTTTCTCGGCACGTTCATCTCAAGCGTCAATTTTCCGGGGGACCTTTTCTATCTCGCCGGAAGCCCCACGGAGCCTCCCGAGCCGATGCACGCTGCCACGACGGTAACGATCCACAACGTCGATGTCGCCTTCGATGCCGGCGCTAACGAGACAGTCGATCCGTCGCAGGCCGGCGCCTTCAGCCGTTCTGCCATCGCCTTCACCGATTCGGGCGTGCTCGACACGCACACCGTCACCGTGGACTACGACGGCGACAACGTCATCGACGAGACAATCAACGTGCCATTCGGCGAGCGCTCGTTCGATCTCGGTTACACCTACACAGCGGATGGCGTTTACACCGTGACCGTCACCGTGCAGGACGACGACGGCAACCCTGTGACCGACACGTTCCAGGTCACGGTACAACTCGAAAACGACGGCGTGCCGGCAGCCGTCGAAGACGCCGGGCCCAACGGCGGCGATGGCAACTACGACGGAATTCCGGATAGCCAGCAAGGGAACGTCGCGTCGCTGCCAAACGCCGAGACTCAGGCCTACGTCACGCTGGCATCGACGTCGGGGACGAGTTTCAGCGGAGTCGAGGCGCTTCCGAGTCCGTCCGATTTGCCGCGCCAGGCCAAGACGCCCATTGGACTGTTCGACTTCAGCGTGGTCAACGTCACGCCCGGAGCCGCGACGGACGTCATTCTCTACATGCCCACGGGAGTCAAGGTCAACCAGTACTGGAAAAATGACGGAGCTGGCTGGTATCGTTTCACCTGGAATGGCACGACGGGCGCGACGTTCGCCGACATGAACGGCGATGGCACGAAGGACATCATTTTGCACTTCGTGGACGGCCAGCGCGGCGACGCCGACGGCCTGGCCAACGGGATCATCGTGGACCCAGGCGCTCCGGTGTTCGAGATGAGCGTGACCGCCGACGAGGCCAGCGTCACTGTGGACGAAGGCGAGACCGCAACGAACCAGGGAGTCTATGAGGACGTCGATCTCGATGCCGTGACGCTGACCGCATCGATTGGAACCATCGCCAAGGGCAACGGCACCTGGACCTGGTCATTCGATACCACAGACGGTCCCGCCGAATCGCAAACCGTCACCATCACCGCCGACGACGGCCAGGGCGGCATCGTCACGACGACGTTCGAATTGATCGTCAACAACGTCGCGCCCACGGTGACGCTGGCCGGCCCCACCGAGGCGGTGCGCGGAGAGACGATTTCGTTCGTGGGTTCGTTCACCGATCCGGGCGCCGACGCCCACACGACGACCTGGCAAGTCATCGACAGCGCCTACGCCGTCGTGGCGGCAGGCTCTGGACTGAGTTTCAGCTTCACGCCGACGGCGTCCGGCGCGTACACGGTTCAGTTCATCGTGGACGACGGCGACGGCGGCATCGGTACGGCGAGCCAGACCCTGACCGTTGTAGCCGCCGCGGTTCGGACCGATGCCTGTGACCCAACCAGGACCATGCTCGTCGTGGGCGGCACGCTGGGCGATGACAACATCGTGATCAGCCCGATCGGCAACGCAGGCAGCGTCGAAGTCACCATCAACGGCATCTTCCAGGGAACGTTTACTCCCACGGGCCGGCTGGTCGTTTACGCCCAGGCCGGGAACGATGACGTCCAGGTGGCCGGCAGCATCACCAATTCGGCCTGGCTGTTCGGCGGCGCGGGCAACGACCGCCTCAAGGGCGGCAACGGCCACGACGTGCTCGTCGGCGGCGATGGCGACGACCTCCTCATCGGCGGCCAGGGTCGAGATCTTCTCATCGGTGGCATTGGCGCTGACCGTATCGTCGGCAATGCCGACGAAGATATCCTCATTGCCGGCACCACCGCCTACGACGCCTGGGAGGATGCCCTGTGTTGCTTGATGGCCGAGTGGACGAGCGCGAGAAGTTACAGTCAGCGCACGGCCAACATCATGGCCGGTACGAGTCTCACCAACGGTTTCCGCCTCAATGGAGACGACGGTCCGCTCCAGACCGTGTTCAACGACGACGACCTCGACACGCTGACCGGCAGCCAGGGTCAGGACTGGTTCTTCGCCAACCGCGTGGCCGACAACGGGGGCGTACTTGATAAGGTCACCGACCAAGCGGCCAACGAACTTTGGAATGACATTGATTTTTGAGGCGCAGTCGGATAACCAACCAGGTCTCAAACCTGACAGACTGACGCCAGGCCGGATTGCGAATTCGCTTGATGCACATTGGCTCTGCGTCGATGCGGCTACCGGCCTCTACCGGAAACGTTGAGAGCAAGTGGCGCATGGATCGTTTTTTTTGTGCCCTCTGTTTGCCCTTTCACTTGACGTGACGATATGGATTGGCCTCGGACAACAGGCCTTCATTGCGGTTGCGTCAACTCCTCGTGGCTGATGATTCATTCGCCGGCGATGCCGCGCCCGCATTCTTTTTTCTGAGCGCGAACGCGGCCGAGACGACACAGCCCCAGTAATGACAGCGCGAGACGAGACCGGTCTTTGGCGTGACCTGCCGGTCCACGTGACGCCTGTTTGCGATGTCCTGACGCAATTCTAGCCGTCGGCCTTCGCAAAGCAAAGACAGGCCGGAGTGCCACGTAGGTTCGCTGTCTTGCCGGCATCCAAGACGTTCAGCGGTAGCCGCCGCAGATGGAGTGGGCCATGAAAAAAACGCGGCCATGGATTCAGCGAGACTCTTGTTTCGCTTCACAATTGTGCGATAATCGACCGGCGGTGTCCGTGGCAACGCTATCGGATCGAGGACATGGAGCCAACGTCGCTATATGCTGAAGCTCCGCTGTCGGTCACTTTGCCGTCGGCAGCGCCGCCGCCGACCGGACGTGGCTTGCCGCGCCCGGAACTGCCAGGCTATGAGATCCTTGACGAACTGGGCCGGGGCGGCATGGGGGTGGTGTACCAGGCACGGCAGTTGCGTCCCAACCGGGTCGTCGCCTTGAAGATGATCCTGGCCGGCGCCCTGGCGGCCGAGGAGGATCTGATCCGCTTCCTGGCCGAGGCCGAGGCCGTTGCCAAGCTCGAGCATCCCAATCTGGTCCGGCTCTACGAAGTCGGGCAGCACCAGGGCCAGCCGTTTTTCACGCTGGAATTTGTCGCGCATGGCAGCCTGTCGCGTAAGCTGGCCGGCACGCCGTTGCGGCCCGAAGCGGCCGTGGGACTCGTCCTGCAACTCGCCCGCGCCATGCAATATGCTCACAATCGCGGGATCGTCCATCGCGATCTGAAGCCGGCCAATATCCTGCTGGCGGAGGATGAAACGCCGAAGGTTGCGGACTTTGGGCTGGCGCGGCGGCTGGAATTGCAGAGCGACCTCACCGCCAGCGGCGTGGTCGTCGGCACTCCCAGCTACATGGCCCCCGAGCAAGCGCGCGGCAAGAGCAAGGAGGCAGGTCCGGCGGCTGATATTTACGCGCTGGGCGCCATCCTCTACGAATGCCTCACTGGTCGGCCGCCGTTCCGCGCGCCCACGCCGGTGAGCACGATCATGCAGGTCATCTCCAGCGAGCCGGTGCCGCCGTCGCGGCTGCAGCCGCTGCTGCCGCGCGACGTGGAGACGATCTGCCTGAAGTGCCTGCAAAAAGAGCCGCAGCGACGCTACGCGTCGGCCGGAGCGTTGGCGGACGATCTCGCTCGTTATCTTGCCGGCGAGCCGATCCTGGCCCGGCCGGTGGGCTGGCTGCGGCGCACGGCCAAGTGGTCCCGGCGCCATCCTGCCAAGACCGTGGCCCTGCTTGCCGTTTTCCTGGCCATGCCGCTACTCCTTCTCTGGTATCGAAGCGATCTGCTCCGCGAACACGCGCACCTTCAGAACCTGCAGAAGCTGCAGCAGGAGGACGCCGCCGATCAGGACGCGGTTGTCGAGCACCTGGCGGGCGACCGGTTGGCCGAGGCCGAGCGCGTCCGTCGGCGAGCGCTGATGCGCATCTCGAAGGAGCCTGGATTGGCCGATCGGGACGAGGCCTGGCGCCGCCTGGGCAGCGTGGTTGATTTCTTTCACAAGGCGGACGAGGCCTGGTTTCGCGCCGGCGAGGAGCGCTATCGCCAGGGGCAACAGTCGGCCGAGGAAGGTCTCGCCGCCCTCGGCTTGTTCGATCCCGGCGGGAGGCTGGCGGCCGACGGCTGGACCAGGCTCGAAGCGCTGGTCGATGCCGCGACCCTGTCACGCCATGGCAGCCTGGCGCGCACCGTTCGAGACCAGGTTCATCAGGAGGTTTACCGACAGCTCTTGCTGTTGACTTATCTGCGCGGTGTGCCGTGGATCGAGCTTCTCAAGAATCCGTTGTCGGCGCTCTTGCAAGCCGAGGATGCAGCCCGCGGCATCGACTCGGCCCTGGATGCACTCGCCCGGGCACGGGAACTGGAAGCCGTCGCTCCGCAGCTGAAAGCCGCCGACACGGTCCGCCTGTTCAGCGTCATCCTCGCGGACGTGCGCGGCATCTTCCGCGGCAGGTTGCCGACTCGCAACCAGGAACCGCAGGCACTCGCAGAAGCAGCACAGCCGTCCAACGCCATTGATTACTTCTTCGGCGGTCCGGTGCACTACTTCTTGGCTCGGAGCCGGTCGGACAGCGGTTCGCGGGCGCAGATGCAGAAATCCTGGCGGCACGTGCTCGATTTCCGCGCGCCGCTGGCTACGGCCGAGGATCGCCTCCGCGAAGCCACGCGCCTGGACCCGAAGCAATTCTGGCCCCATTTCGTGCTCGGCCGAACGCTCATGATGGCCAAGAAGTACAACGAGGCCCGCCAGGCGTTCACGGCCTGCGTGATAGTCCGGCCGGACTTTCCGGTCGGCTATCAGGATCGCGCTCTGGCGACCGTCCACCAGGCGTTGCAAGAATTGCGAGGCGAGGCCATGATTGTCGGCAGCTGGGTGCTGGCCGGCAGTACCTTGCCGCTGGCGGGGCATTTGCCGACCTGGGCCGGTGATCCGTTCCAACGTCTGCCGGAGTCCAGCAGGTTCGTCGAAGATCGCATGCGCGGCTTGCAGGACTCGGCGAGAGCCTTGCAACTCGCGCAGGCCTCCGGCGACCCGGCCGTCTACTGGTCGCGCGGCGAAATGTTCGCATTGCTCGCCAATATCAAGGAGGCCCTCGAGGCCTTCGCTCTTGGCCTGGAAAAGGAAGAACAGCTGGCCCGGAAGGTCAGCCGTGCCGGCGTTCTCGACAAGGTGCAGAATTATGCGCAAACGATCCTGAATGGCGATCCACAAAACGCCGACGCCCATGTCGTCCTTGCCCTGGTCCACTTCACGCGCGAGCGGAACCAGGATGGCATGCGGGAGCTTGCCAGGGCCTTGCACATCGATCCGCGACATGCTCGCGCCAATCGGCTGGCGCGCGCAAAACGCTGATGCGGCGCCGATGCTACTCGATCGTCATTGGCAGCGCGGCGTTCTGTAGAATCCCTGCATGGACACGACAAGCCAGTGGGCGAACACCTTGGGGAGAGCTGACATGTCCGATCGATCGCGTCGACAGTTTTTTCGCGCCAGTCTGATGGCAGGCGCGGCCGCATTCGCGGTGGCACCGGCGGCGTCGGCCATCGAGCCAATTCGCCGCTCCGGGCGGACCAGAATGCGGCTCAGCCTGGCTGCGTACAGCTTCAACCGCTTCCTTGACCTGCGCAAGCCAGCCATGACGCTCGACGGTTTTATCGACCTCGCCGCCGGCTTGCCGTTCGATGCCGTCGAGTTGACCGCCTACTACTTTCGCGAGACGACGACGCGTTACCTGGCGGGCCTGAAGGGGCGCTGCACGCGGTGGGGTCTCGATGTCAGCGGCACGGCCGTCGGCAACAACTTCGCGACGGCCAACGCCGGCCGACTCAAGGAGCAGATCGCCGACGTCAAGCGCTGGATCGAGCGTACTTCCCTGCTGGGCGGCAAGACCATGCGCATCTTCGCTGGCAGCGTGGACAAGGGGGACAAGGAAGAGCAGGCCCGCAGGCGCTGCATCGCCGCCATCCAGGAGGCATGTGAACACGCCGGGCAGTTCGGCATCTATCTCGCCCTGGAGAATCACGGCGGGCTGACGACCACGCCCGAGCAGATGCTTGCCCTGGTCCGCGGCGTCAAGAGCGATTGGTTCGGCGTCAATCTCGACACGGGCAATTTTCACACCGCCGACCCGTACGCCGACCTGGCTCGACTTGCGCCATATGCCGTGAATGTGCAGCTCAAGACTGAAATTCGCCGCGCCGGCCAAAAAGCCGAGGAGGCCGACCTCAAGCGACTGGTGACGATGCTGCGAGATTCCAGTTACCGCGGCTACGTCGCCCTGGAATACGAAGCCGCCGAGGATGCCAGGAAAGCCGTGCCTCGCTACGCACCGCAGCTGCAACGACTGCTGAGCGAATGAAATGTGCGGCGTGGTGATGCGTCGTGTCGCGTTGCTGGCTGCGGAATCTGAGCGAGGCGACCGCGTGCCCTGGATCAAGATCGCGCCCGACTCAACGAGCCAGTTGCGTTGCTGGGCCGGCGGGGGGGGGCAGGCGCGGGGCCGCGGGGTGATGGGATGACGCGACGCGGGCGCGGAGAGGCCGGGCACGCGATGCGGACGGGGGACGGGACCAGGGGGTGAGCGCGGGTCGGAGGCGTGGACGTTACACGGCGGCGTCTTGCTCGGTCGGCGCCATGGGTGCTTGGATCAGGGCGCGCAGCGATTTAGCGATGGGCGACAACTTCATCTTGCCGTACGT
>VGYC01000012.1 GCA_016873095.1 Planctomycetota bacterium
GCACCATCGATGCTCTGCCGTCGGCAAGGGCTGGCGAACCGAAAGGACTTTTCATCGACGTTACCGAGGCGGTGGGTCTCAAGGGCATGAACGGAAGCGAGGCGGCTTGGGGTGACTTCAACAACGATGGCTGGGTGGATCTTTGTGTTGGCGGCCAGGTCTGGCGTAATGAACAAGGGAAAAAGTTCGTGAAGGTCGCCGATTTGCCTGGCTCCGCCGTCTGGGGCGACTTCGACAACGATGGTTATCTCGATCTGTTCTGCTATGGAACCGGTCGGCTCTATCGCAATCTCAAAGGCGAAAAATTCGGAGAGGTGAAAATCCTGCCGAAGTTGCCCACCAAAGTCTGCCTCGGCGCGACGTTTGGCGATTTTAACAACGATGGGTTCCTGGATTTGTACGTTGGCGGCTACGAAATCTGGCCCGACGAACAGTTTCCCGATGTCATTCTCATGTCCGAGAAAGGGGAGAAGTTCATCGAAAACTGGCGGCAGACCAAGATCTATCGCGCCCGCGGCGTCACGGCTGCTGATTTCGACGAGGACGGCCACCTTGACGTCTTCGTCTCGAACTACCGGCTCATGCAGAACCTTCTTTGGAAGAATGACGGCAAAGGGAAGTTCACCGACGTGTCCATTGACTATGGCGCCGCCGGCAATGAGAGTTTGAAGGGACAGGGTTGGTATAAACAAGGCTGGTTCGGCCATACTATCGGTTCCTGCTGGGGAGACCTCGACAACGACGGCCATCTTGATTTGTTCGTCGGCAACTTCAGCCACCCTCCCGCCTTCCAGGATCGTTCCCAGTTCCTGCGCAACATGGGCCCCAAGGGAAAATTTCACTTCGAAGACAAGTCCAAGGTGGCTAACCTGCGCTGGCAGGAGTCGTATGCTTCACCAACCCTGGGTGATTACGACAACGACGGCTGGCTCGATCTTTACTTCACTACGGTTTACTCCGGTGACAAGAGTGTACTCTATCGCAGCCTCGGCCAATGGAAGTTCCAGGAAATCACGGATAGTGCAGGCATCAAGCCGGCTTTGAGCTATCAGGCCGCCTGGGCCGATTTCGACAATGACGGCCAACTCGACCTGGTCACCGGCGGCCGACTTTTCCGCAACCCGGGAAACAAGAGTCATTGGCTGAAAGTGCGGCTCGAAGGAAGCGGCAAGATGAACCGCGCGGCCATTGGGACGCAGGTTCGATTGCGCCTCGGCGATCAAACGCTCACTCGCCAGGTCGAGGGCGCCACCGGTCAAGGCAATCAGAACGACCTCACCTTGCATTTCGGCTTGGGCACACACAACGACCCGGTCAAGCTGGAAATTCGCTGGACCGATGGTACACGCCAAGAATTGGAGACCCAGGTCGATCGCACGATTACGGTCAAACGCGGTGGGACCTGAAGCGTGATGCAGCCATCGAGGATTTCCAGGAATCTCCAGGCCCGTCCACATAAGCGATGATAGGACGCACTTGGCATTCCTACGCTGATTGTGGCTGGTGGGGAATCGATAACTTTGCTGACACGTAAATCGAACCTGTTGGAGCGCAACACGTGAATGGCATTCTGGTCGCTCTCTTGACCCTGTTCTTCTTGGCCGGACCGGCATCCGTGTCGGCCCAAGCACGTGTGCGTCCCTATCCCGATCCGGGCCATCGATGGCTGGGTGTCTACGGCGGAGGCGATGAGCGATACTTCGACTACGCCCTGGTCAAGATCAGCCTGGGCGACACGTTCCCCAAGAAGGCCGAGTGGTGGGCGGGCCTCAAAGCGAGCCGCCAGGGACGCGCGGACGCGCATCGGCATGATATTTACATCGTCTACTGCGGCGAACGTGATGCCGACCTCGATGGTGCCAGGAAACGACTCGATGCCTGGCTCAAGCCCCAACGGGATTGTCCCACCTATCCCGAACTGATTCCGGTCATCTGTTTGGGAGAAGAGAACATCCCGGCTCGTAACGCGGTGCTCGACGGACTGGCGCGGCACATTCGCGAACAATACGGCATTCCGGTCTTTCAGTGGTACTCCGACCCCTTGCCCCCGGATCCAAACCTGGCGGCGGACGGTTGGATTTTCGACGCCTACGGCTGGAGCAACCTCCGCTTCCGCAAGCACCTGATGAAGTTCGTCGCTCTCGGCAAGCCGGTGATCTGTGTCCCCTGGGCCACGGATCCCCACTGGCCGCAGTGGAAACAGTACCGAACAACGGAAGCACTCATCGATTCGGAATGGCACCAGTTCGATGCCTGTCGGGAATTCAACGTCTCCTGTGCCGCCTTCGCGGTGGCGGGGCCGACCGGGTCCGTGAACCACTGGATCGGTAGTTCAACCAGGGAAATGGTCAAACTGAGAAACGCACTGCGACTCCGACGTGAAATCATGCACGGCACTCGCTCAGGCGAATCAACCCTGGTGTCCGCGAACTTCTCGGCGCGGGACCGCAGCGTCCAGGTCGGAGGAGATCCGGGTGAGCCGAGCCTTTATGAGGAGCCGTTTTCGGGGTTCGGTTGGCTGCACGATGCCGACGTGCGCGGGTTTCTCGACCTGCGTACTTCCAGCTTTCCCGACAAGCCTGGCTTGTTGCTGACCCGGACGCGACCCGGCAAGGAAGTGCAGGCTTCACTCGTTTACCGATTCGAGTCGTATTTCCCGCTCGATTCCGTTGAGGTGACCCTGGACGCCCTGGCGCCAAAGGCGGCGCGCTGTCGGAATTCTCTGGCGGTCACCACGGACGAACTGGACAAGGTATGGCCCCTGGAAGCGACCCCGCAAGGGACGGACAGGATGGAGCCGCTGGTTCTGAAGGACAAGGACAAACTCAAGGGGCACCGCGTGTTTTACGTCCGCATCCTGATGGAGAACCATGCGGATCGAGCGAACCTTCCCGGAAACCAACTCGACCGCCTGTGCGTCCGATGCGTTCATCAAGTGCCAGGTCCAGGCGCAACCGCCACGCTGACAGCCGACGACTACGGCAATCTCACGTACGAGGACGATTACCGAACCCAGCGCTGGCAGCACCTGGGACGACTCGAGGTTGGCCACACAACCCACGGCGGCTATCGAGAGGGCGGCTTCTGGGTGGGGAGGAAGGGTGGTTACGCCACTGCGGTTCGCCTGGTACAGCGGATTTCTTCGCCCAAACCACTGGCGTCGCTCGCGGTCACGGCGAACGGCTTCGCGGATGGCAAGAACCTGGGCGGCGGGATAACGCTCCAGATCGTCTCGCGTGCCGGCAAAGTCCAATGGGAAACGAGCAGCCGAGTGGTCCACAACGGCCCCTTGCGGCTGGAAGTGCCGGGCACGGAATTGAGGGGCATGAAGGAGTTCGACGTTCACGTGGTTCTTTCGAGTAGCAGCGGCGTGGAAGGAGGGGACAGTGCCTGTGCGACGCTCAACGGACTGTCCATCCAGGCAAAGTAGCCGCGATATCCCGGGGCTGAACTAACGCATGCTGGTCAACGTCACCGGCGCAGCGAGGAGAGATACGATGCAGAACAACAACGAACTGGCGCGGCGCACCTTCCTCGTTGCCGGAGGGCTGAGTTTGCTGGGGCTCGATCTGGCGAAAAAAGCGACTTCCGCCAGCAGATCGGCAACGCGTCCGCTGGCTCGTTCGACGATCCTGATCTGGCTTCGAGGAGGGGCGTCGCACATCGACACCTGGGACATGAAGCCAGCCGCCCCGGCGGAAGTGCGCGGCCCGTTCAGGCCCATCGCGACCTCGGCCCCGGGGATTCAACTATGCGAGCACTTACCGCACCTGGCCCGGCAAACGCACCACCTGGCCATCGTGCGGTCGGTGGGCGCGAGCGTCGCCACCAACGACCACCATGCAGGCTATTATTACAACCTCACGGGGCACGTTCCCGAGGCCAACTTCCCCAACTCGCGCCAACCCCTGCCGAGCGACTGGCCGTTCCTTGGGTCCGTCGTGGCAGCCAAGCGCACCGCGCATCCGTCCTTGCCGTCGCAGGTCTGGTTGCCCGCCGAGTCCGGCGAGCCAGGGTCGCGCCAGCCAGGCGCCTTCGCGGGACGACTCGGCGTGGTGCACGACCCGTTCTTCGTGTACGGCAGCCATCCCCGGCCGCTCGAATTCCGTGTTCCTTCTCTTTCCTTGGCCGGCGACGTCACCGCCGAACGATTGACCGATCGGCGGCAATTGCTGGCAGCCGTCGAGCAACCCTTCCGGGACCTGGCGCGTTCCCGACCGGCGAGAGAACATGATACGCTTCGAAACAAGGCCTTCGCCTTGCTCGGTTCCTCGCAGTCGTTCGCCGCATTTGACGTATCGCTGGAGTCGAGTCGGGTGCGTGAGCGCTATGGCCAGACGGTCAACGCCGTGAGCATGCTGATGGCCCGGCGACTGGTCGAAGCCGGAGTGCCGTTCATCACGGTCTACTGGTATCACGACTACGAGGAAGACAAGCGGCGTGGCTGCCTCGGCGGAGCCTGGGACACGCACTGGAAGAACGCCTCGTGCCTGCGTGATTACCTGCTGCCGGCCTTCGATCGCCCGTTTGCCGCGCTGCTGGACGACCTGCACCAGCGCGGTCTGTTGGACTCGACGCTGGTGATGGTCAGCAGCGAGATGGGGCGAACACCCCGGTTGGGCGACCCACGTTCGGGCGGCGAGGGGGCGACGGAACCAGGCCGCGACCACTGGACGCACTGCATGTCGGTCCTGCTGGCCGGCGGCGGGATTCGCGGCGGACAGGTGTACGGTGCCAGCGACCGCATCGCCGCGTATCCGGCGGACAGGCGGGTTGGGCCCGAGCATATCGCCCACACGGTCTACCACGCCATGGGGATCGACAACCTCCATGCGACGGACCGCGAGGGCCGTCCCTGCCACTTGCTGGAGGAAGGCAGGGCTCTGACCGAGTTGTTTTAGATTCTAAATCACCGTGCGCGCTTCTGCAGCTGAACGTAAGTGCTGAATCCCATTTGTTCTATGGCGAACAGTGTTCCAGTTGTACGGTCCCAGCGAAAATGGCATTGCAGCAAGCCTGGCAAAATCCAGGGGCATAAGATTGCCATCCGGCCGACGCGAGATTGCTGCCAGGTTCCGTTGTCGTTTGTCATTGGAAATTCATAACTTGCGACGTGCAGCTGATTCGCGCACGGTGATTTAGTGCTAACTCCGTTTCCATGGACTCCTCAAATGGTCGCTTGACGATACACTGAAACGTGGTGGACTGAGTGGATTTTGCTGTTAGTGCTCGCCTTTTTCCCACCTTCCTGGAGAAACCACGATGACCAACCACTGTCTCATAGACCGGCGAGCATTCCTTGTCGCCGGCGGTCTCGGTTTCTTTGGGCTCAACTTAGCGAACGCCGCGGCGTATGGCGCAGGCGACGGATCGCCCGCGCGGCGGCGAACCGCGAAGTCCACCATCATGATCTGGCTGGGCGGCGGCGCGTCTCACATCGACACCTGGGACATGAAGCCGAACGCGGTCGCGGAGTATCGCGGCCCGTTTCGTCCAATGCCGACGAGCGCGCGCGGAATCGAATTGTGTGAATACCTACCGCATCTCGCCCGGCAAGCGCATCATCTGGCCATCGTGCGTTCCCTGGGCGATCATGGCCGCGGCACCGGCGATCATCACGCGGGCTATTATTACAACCTCACCGGCCACGCACCGGACCGGACATTTCATCAACTGCTCAATGCGCGCACGCCGTATCCGACGGATTGGCCGGCGATGGGGTCGGTGGTGGCGATGAAGCGTCCGCCGCACGCGTTCTTGCCCAATGCGATTACCTTGCCGAGCAAGGAAGGCGCTCCGGAGTACACACGGCCCGGGCAGTTTGCCGCCCGGCTCGGCATCGCCTACGACCCGGTGTTCGTGGAGGGCACACGCGAACGGCCACTGGATTTCACGGTTCCCGCTCTCAGCCTGCGCGGCGATGTCTCCACGGATCGAATGCTGGCACGGCGCGGCCTCGTGCAATCGCTCGATCAATCGCGACGCCAAGCCGAGCATGATCTCGCCATCCGCGACTACACCATCCATCAGCAGCGGGCTTTCACATTGCTGGGTTCGGGGCAAGTGCAGAACGCGTTCGATCTGCGCCGCGAGCCAGAGGCGTTGCGTGCGGCCTATGGCCCGGGCATCAACGCTATGTCAATGCTCCTCGCCCGTCGCCTCGTCGAGGCAGGAGTGCCCTACGTCACGGTTTTCTGGAAAGGCAACATGCAGGTTGCTGAGTTGTGCAAGAGCGGCGGCGGCTGGGACACGCATGGCAACAACTTCAACTGTCTGAAAGATCACCTTTTGCCCGAGTTCGATCGCCCCTTCGCCGCGCTGCTCGATGATCTGCACCAACGCGGCTTGCTCGACGAAACTCTGGTCCTGGTGTCCAGCGAGATGGGCCGCAAGCCACGCATCGGCGATCCGCGCTCGGGCGGCCCCAATGGCGCCGGCCGTGACCACTGGACCGCAGCCCAGTCGGTGCTCCTGGCCGGCGGCGGCATCCGCGGCGGTCAAGTCTATGGCGCCAGCGATCGCCGCGCCGAATATCCCGCTGACAATCGCGTGGCTCCGGAGCACATCGCCCGCACCGTATTTCACGCCATGGGAATCGACGACCTCCATGCCACCGACCGCGAGGGGCGGCCGTTCCATTTGATGGAGCAGGGCAGGCCGCTTTGGGAGCTGTTCTAGGCATGACGGCATTCGAATGCTCACCGCTGCTGGGCGTACCTTATCGCGAGAAGCTTCCGCGTTTGGCAGCCTCGGCCGACCGCAATGAAGTCAAAGTCGATTCCACCTTTTCCCTGACAGTACTTCAGATACTCGCCATGAACAAGGTGTCCCTGAGTTGTCCTTGAGATTCTCGAGCACTCGGTAGGCGGGATCTCCTATCAGCACCGGGCGCCTTTGGCGTCTAAGGCCATCGTGACGCTGCCGCAACCCACCGCCTTCATGGCCTTCGTCAAGCGTAAAGACGGCGAATGCCCATGTTGCCGAAGGCCGTTTGCCGATGGTTGGTCAAGATACACTCAAATGAAAGAAGCTTGCACGAGTCTGTCGTTTCACCGACGCACGCTTGGACGATGACGTTAGCTGCTTCGGTCGATCGACCGGATGGTGAAAGGTAATCTGGGTAGCCTGCTTCGGGCCGAAACGCCGTTTGCCGTTGACGAAGCGTACCGCTGAGCAGCAACGTAATGTAGGCTATCCTTGAGCAAATCCACCCGGCGAGACTTCGACGGCGAATGAGGCTGGTGTTGCACTCGACGGCAACCGCGGCCTGCTTGTTGCCTTGGCACGGTAGCGGTACTTCATCTCTGCGGGCATCCCAACCGACTGATCGCCGTCGGCATTGGAGTCGCCGACATGTCAACGACCTTGAACGCCGCGATCGAAAGTTATCTCCGGACCAAAACTCTCTCACGCGGGACCCGAAATGCGTACCGCTCAACGCTTCGGAAGTGGGGAGACTGGGGTGGCGGCACGCCGATTGAGCAACTGCAACGCAGGAACATCCGCGAGTTCCTTGACTGGGTCCATGAACGCGCGATCGTGCAGGAAGGGACAAATCCCGGTCGCACGGCGAATAAGGCACGCGAACACTTGCGAGCCGTCCTCTCGTGGGCGTGGGAGCAGGAACTGATCGACAACCTGCCGCGCTTCCCCAAGCCAAGAGAGCAACGGGATGTTGCAGGTCGGCACTATTTGACCAAGGCCGAGATCAACGCCCTCTATTTTGCGACGCACCAGATGGCGCGACCGCGCGGCTGGGACGATCCGATTCCCGTCGGGCGATACTGGCGCAGCGCGCTGGTTACGTTCTTCAACTACGGTGTGGACACCGGGACCATCTGGAAATCCACGCCGTGCCATGAACCGATTCTATGGCGGCATGTGTCGTGGCAGCCTCAGTCGCCAGACCGGGAACTTAAAGAGCAGTCCCGCTGGGGCTGACTGTTCTACCGGCGCGTGAAGACCGGCAAGGCCTTCTATCGGCCCATGAATCGTTTCGTGCATGCGCACCTCAAGAGCATCATGCCGCAGATCGCGCAGCCCGATCAGCCCGTCTTTCTTGGTGGTGGCGCACGCCCGAATGCCCGCTTCCAGCAACTCTGCAAGCTCGCTGGTATCAAACCGAGGATCAACGTCGAGACCGGCGCGGAGGAGCCCTGGGAGCTCAAGGACCTTCGCAAGACGTGTGCGACCTACTACGATGAGCACCTCCCGGAATCGTCCATCGAGATCCTGGGACATTCCGTCGGCGGCATCACCTATCGGCACTATGCCCACCGCGCCCCGTTGGCATTCAAGGCGATCATGACGATCCCGCAGCCGAGCGCGTTCTCGGCACTGTTGAACGGGCACGAAGGCGAGTGTCCGTGCTGCCGGCGAGGGTTCGCCGACGCCTAACCAAGCCGGCCGATCAGACCGAAGCGTGGAAAGCCTGCAGCCAAACTGGCATCGGAGGGGCCGGACCGGAGCGCGCAAGGCGGAACCTTCTTCGTAACAATACGCGCTGGCACGAGAGCGAAGCCGAAGGATCTCAATCACCCGTTTGGTAGCAGTCCCGACACTTCCGGTATGCCTCCTCCACCGGCGCGAGTAGCTCCTTGGCCCTGTCGAGGTCGTCCGCCAGCAGGGCGTCGCGCAGATCCTCCAACCGCTCGCGGAGATCCTCCGTGGCCTTGCTCGTTTCCGGGTCCATACTGCCAGTGCGGATGAATACGCCGACCTGAACCTTGCGCGTCAGCAGATCCCAGTGCTGGATCTGCCGGATCGCCTGCTCTTGGTGGCCGGTGCGGACGGCGGTGATCGCGTCGGCCCGGACGCGGACAATTTCCTCGAATGCCTGCTTCTGGTCGGGGTAGTAGATGTACAACGCCACGACGCTGAACACCACCAACCCGAGCAGCGCGACCACGCCCAGAACCGGCCCCGGCACGTCGCGGTTCCACACCGATTTTGGAGCATCCGAGGTAGGCGGGGCCACTGTCAACCAGCCGTCGATCCGCTTGGCCCGGTCGAACCGTGCGAGCCCGCCCGCCAGGGCCAGCAGCGCCAGGGCCGCGAGGGCGACAGGCTCCAGTACCTCGACCTTCTGGAGGAGTTTCCCGCTCACCGCCTCCCAGTTCGCCCCCGAGCCGCCCGCGAACGGACTCGTCCAGGCGTCGAAGGCGTGGGTATGGCTGGCCTCTTCCTTGGCGAAGTACAACGGATTCTCGATGGCGTGGGCAACTCCCAGGACCAGCACGACCATGACCGCCAGCCAGGGCAGCACGCGCTTCCAGCCGAATGTGGCCAGCAGCCAGACCATCAAGCCGAGGTTGAAGCCGACGCCCAACTCGAACAGCACGAACCCCGCGCCGACGCTGTTTCCATGCTCGAAGATCAGGCCGATCCGCATCATGCCTGGTAGCACGCCCGAGTAGGCCGGCAGACCGATCAGCGCCATCAACGAAGGCGAACTCCAGTCGTCGTGGCGCATCGACGTGCTGAGGATGCCGTGCGGCAACAGCCCGGCGAAAAGGCCGGTGAACACGACGCCGATCAGGACGTACAGCATGGTCGGGCCGACCGCCTCCCGGCTCGCCGCCACGAACACCGACGCCAGCCGCTTCAGGCCAGGCGCGGGCGTCGGCTCGTCGCCCTGAGGCAGAGTGTCGGCGGGCCTCTCGAAGCCGCGCTTCCAGATCTCCCCGCCCGCGATGGCGAGGGCCATCGTCGCGATGACGAAGCAGATGATGACGACGGGTTCGGAGAGGGTCAGGCCGTAGAGAAAGGACAGCGGGTTGAGTTGCGGTGCGGCCAGCACGAACGCCAGGATGGTGGCGCTGGGGACGCCGGCCCGGCGCATCTCGCGGGCCACGGGAATGACGCCGAACGAGCAGACCGGCAGCAGTGAACCGATCACCCAGGCGCGGAACAGCCCGCCCAGCCCCTCGCCGCCGAACAGCCGGCGCGTGCCTGCCGCGCCCAACATCACCCGCATCACGGCGGCGACGAAGAAGCCGACCACCAAAGTCGATGAAGCCTCGATAGCGGTCTGTCCGGTGCGGAGCAGGACGCTCCAGAAGATCTCCATGATGTGAGGCTCCAAAGGGTTGGGCCGGTCAGACCGGCACTGGGACGGTTTCAAGCAACTGGTTGATGACGCTTCCGGCGGCGTCGGGGGCGAGGCCGAGGCGGACGCCGAGTACGGGGGTAGCTACCTCCTGCACGTCGTCGGGGGTGACGAACGAGCGGTCCTTCAAGTAGGCCCACGCTTGGGCGACCCGCTGCCAGATTAGCATCCCGCGCGGGCTGAGGCCGAGCGTCACCTTCGGATGCGCCCGCGTAGCACGGCCCAGATCGACCAAATACGCCTGCACGTTCGGCTGCACCGCGACCCGCGAGACCCGCTCTTGTAGCGCGGCCAGTTCGCCGTCCGCTAGCACCGCCCCCTCGCCCGCCGCGTCGGAGACGTGGCCGACGGCGGCGGCGAGTAGGCCGAGTTCATCGCCCCGGTCGGGGTAGCCAACCGACAGCTTCATGGCGAAGCGGTCAAGCTGCGCCTCGGTCAGCGGGTAAGTGCCGTGGTGCTCGACGGGGTTCTGGGTGGCGATCACGAAGAAGGTAGGTGTGAGGGTGTGCCGGACGTTGTCCACGGTCACCTGACGCTCGGCCATCGCCTCCAACAAGGCGCTCTGGGTGCGCGGCGTTGTACGGTTGATCTCGTCAGCCAGCAGCACGTCGCTGAACACCGGGCCGGACAGGAATTCGAATTCGCGCGTCTTCTGGTTGAAGACGCTGAAGCCCGTGATGTCGCCGGGGAGCAAGTCCGGCGTGCATTGCACCCGCGAGAAGCGGCCCCCCACGGCGGCGGCGACCGCCTTGGCGAGCGTCGTCTTGCCCAACCCAGGCAAGTCCTCGAGCAGTAGATGCCCTCGCGCCAGCAGGCAAGCCAGCACCTTTTCGACAACGTCCGCCTTGCCGCGCAGCGCGCGGTTCAGGGCGGCTCGCAACCCGTCGAGGTGGACCGCTTGCGGGACGGTCCTCGGCTGGGAGTTGTCGGTCACGGTCTGCGTCACGGTCATGCTCCCATCGCGGAAATCGTAGTCGGATCACGCCACCGCCTCAACGTCCAGCCTCCGAGGACGCGCTGGCAAACGGTCAGCACTTCGCTTTCGGACCAAGGGGGTGGTGCGTCCGGGGCGTAAGCCGCCCACTCGGCCATGCGGCTGAGCCGGTCAAGGTCGTCGTCCTTCTTTGATGGCCGGGCGAGAGGTCCCCGCAGCCAGGAGAAGATCGTCTGCCGGCGCGGTCGCGGTTTGCCGGCCCAGCGGCCCCGGCGTTCGAGTAGCGCCACAGCCCCGCGCACCTGTTCGCGCCACGTCCGCCCGGGAAACCACGCCCACAGCCGGACGGCCAGGGCATCAAACAGTTCGCGCCGGCGGACCCAAGCCGCGACCAGGACGGCGAGGAGAAAGGAGATTTCGACAACGTGCAGCCATACCCAGGCAGCGATGGCGGCGAGGGCATTTAGGATGCGCTCCGACAGCGGGAGCGCCGGCCCGAGTAGCTCGTATCCGGGCGTCGGCTCGACCACCAGCCATTGCCCGTCGCGCAGTAGCACCTCGGGCCAGAAGTGCAGGTCGGACGCCCTCACCGGCGTGTGGGCCGTCTCCGGGTCGTAGGCCTCGGGTGCGGCGTAGTAACCCAGGCAAACGCGGGTTGGGTAGTCGAGCGTTCGCAGCATCAGCGCCGCAGCAGTGGCGAAAAGGTAGTCCGGCCCGCGCCGCGACTCGGTCAGGAACCACAGCACTGGCGCGGGGTGGTCGGCGGGCGCGGCTGCGTCTCGGTCGA
The DNA here is from genome assembly GCA_016873095.1 of Planctomycetota bacterium. Classification (GTDB taxonomy): domain Bacteria; phylum Planctomycetota; class Planctomycetia; order Gemmatales; family Gemmataceae; genus VGYC01. The sequence goes on from VGYC01000012.1 coordinate 11,830, forward strand.
GGACAGACTCGGTGCGGAGTTTCGTGAGGACGGCCTCGATCTGGGGCCAGCCGTGTGGCCGGTCAGCAGCCCACTCCCAAGCAAGCCGCGCGATTTCGGGCCGGACGGCGTCCGGCACTTCGCCCAGCGAAGGAAATGCGCCGCCGGCTGTCCCCGCCGTCCCATAGGCCGACTCTGGCAATCGATGCGGATCGAGCGTCCGGCAGTCAGTGGTGACGACCATGCCGGGCGGCGTCCGCTTTCGCCCGGCCAGGGCGAGGACGCCTTCGTAGTCCCACTCGAAGTATTCCGGCCTGTCCACCTTGTTGATGCGGAACCGAGTCATCATCACTGGCGTGGGGACGAGATTCGACTTCATGTCCGCTGTTTTCAGCCTGTGCCTCTCGCCCGCCAAATACCACCCGACGTCCTTGAACTGGCCGGGCTTCATCCAGTCGCTGCCTTCCGGCTCGATCAATATTCTTCCCGGTTTGCGCGCCTCCAGCCATCGCTTTTCAAGGGGGTCGTAGCTCTGGTAGGCCACCAGCCGTACGTGCAGTGGCGTGCGGCCGTGTATCTCGAACAGCCCACGGGCCTTCTGACTCTCAGGTTTTCGGTCGCCTTTCGGTCCCTTTCGGGCAGTATCGAAATCACGGCTCGGGCGGCGATTGTCCGGTAGTTTGCCGTGGAATTGGATCACGTCCACCTTGCCGGCGGCGACCATCCGTTCCTGATCCTTCCGCGGCTTGTGGGGCGGACCGTACATGTCGCTGACGGCGTCGATCAGCGAGTTCTTGTTGTCCTCGATCATCCTGTCCGTCTCGCCCATGCCAGCGGCCTTGGCGTCGTCACCCGCTGTCTCTTCGGGGCCATCGCCGATGCCGTACCGCGCGAACGGGTCTGTCTCTCCGGTTCCGCCGGACGTGGGCATCAGTTCCCCGAGCGCGAACGCGGCCCGCTTCGGCCCCACCACGACCAGTGCCACCGCCCCGCCGAGCAACAGGACGAGGACCGACAGCCCGAGCCACGGCACACGCTCGCCACCTGCTTGCACCTCGATTGTCACAGCCTTATCAGGAGCGACGAACACCGACCGCAGTCCCGACCAGTAGACGAGCATCAGCCACACGCTGCCAGTCGCCGTGTACAAGCCGAGGACAGCCATCACCGCCGGGTGGTTAGTCATCGCGGCAGCGAACAGGAGGAGGAACAAGCTCGTCACGCAAGCCATCCGCAGGCACAGCAACCAGCCGGCGCACGCGGCCAGCCCGAGGCCGACGCTCCGCAGGCAGCACACCATCTGGATTTCCAGTGGATAGCCGTCGCCCGTCCATTTCCGTCGTAGCGGCTCAACAGCGAATGGTGCCGCCGCCAAGAGGAGGAGCAGAAGGAACACCCACAAAGGCGGCTTTCGGCGCGGGTCGTCGGGGGTCGGCACGAACCAGGCAACGACCACGGCGACGGCGACCCAGAACGCCGCCAGTCCGATGCTTTGCAACACCGTGCGCCCGTCGCGGGCCGCAACCTCGACGGCGGCCGCCGCCAAGGCGACGAGGGCGAACGTCGCGCGGCGCACCAGCTTCGACAACTTAGGAGCCATGTCTTGCCTCCTGCCAGCCACCCTTGAGAAGGGCCGGGACGGATTCCGCCGACTCGATCAGCAGCCATGGCGTTGGACAGTGGCCACAGTCGATAACATCGACCGCGTCAGCGAACGCGCCGGCCTTCAGTACGACCCACCGTTGGTCTTCGGCCTCGCACGCCCCGCAGCTCTGGTGAGCGTGGGCGTGGTCCGTGGTGACGATCACTTGCAGCCCGTCGCGGAAGCCCCGGCATTTCGGGCAGGCCAGCACTTCGGCCAGGGGCTTGTCGCAGCCGTCGGGCAGCCCGGCCAGGGCGTCGAGGATCTTGTGCAGCTGCGCCTGGCCCGACGCCGGCGGGATGTCGCGACCGCCCCAGGCCAGCCCCACCTGCGCCCCGTCTTCGAGCCACCCCTTGGCGAAGCTAGCGACGACACGGATGGCCCACTCGCGGGACGAGTCCGGGCCTGTGCCGGCGTGGACGCGCGGGTCGGCATCGAGGACGATCTGGATGACGGGCCGAGAGTTTGACTGGAGTTCGCAGACGATGAGTCGGTCGTGCCGGGCCGACTGGCTCCAGTGGATGCGCCTCGGCGAGTCGCCCCGGCGGTAGGGCCGGACGCCCAGCACATCGCCGTTCGTGCCGACCTTCGAGCGTGAGGCGTTTCCTTCCACTTGACGGTCGCCACTGACAGGCGGGATCGGGCCGACCGGGACCGTGCGGGGCCAGACAACCAGCGGCGTCTCGACCGCCAAAGTCCGGCAGTTGTCCCATAGGCCGAAAGGAAAGCCCGTCGTCAGTTTCGGGGCGGCGAGTGGGTAGACGCCTCGGCAGAGTGGCTTGAACGACCAGCGGCATAGGGCCGTCCGGCGGCGCGGTGCGACCGCGATCCCGGCGACCGCCTCGTTCGAGCTACCATCGAAGCCGCCGCGCACGGCCAGCCCCCACGCCGGCCAGGGGAGGCGGTTGCGGAGGGTGAGTCGGACCAGGGCGGTATCGCCTTCCGAGGCCCGCGTCCGGTCGAAGGCGACGGAGCCAGCCAACCCGCGCAACGACAGCCACGGCCAGATCACCCCGAGGGCGACCACGGCCAGAACGCCGCCGCACAGCACGAAGCCCTGCGAATGGAGGAACAGGCCGCACAGCAGCGATGCCAGCGCCGCGAGCGTCAGCACGCCTAGCGGGTGGTAGACGAACCGCCGGATTTTCTTGCTGAACTCGGGGAAGCAGTCGTAGGTGGCCAACGCGCGCAGCCGCCCGCGGAGGCGAGACGTGAAAGAAGACGGCGGCGCGTCAGTCATGGATCGGACTCCGTCATGGATCGGACTCCACTGAACGCCTCGAACGCCGGCCAGCGACGTTCTCGAAACAAGAACCCTCATGTCGCGTAAACGGCGACTTCGCCGCCTTCAGTACCGACCGCGACTCGTTCGTCGTCTCCCGACCACACGACTTGGGTGATGCCGCTACTGAGTTTCGTCTCGGCCTGCCGGCGCGTGCCTTCGACGGGACGCCACAGCAAGACCTTGCCGTCACCGCCTCCCGATACCGTCCGGGGACCACGCCAGGGCGATGACGTGAACGGGAGAGCGAGGCACGCCACTGCCGGTTCAGCCGAGGTTTGCGGCTTACGCCAAGCATGACCGGAAGCCCTCCGTCAGCGCGACCCGGTCGAGGTTGCGACCGATGAAGATAAGTTTGTTGGTCCGCGCCGCCCTTACCCCACGGTCCGGCTGGCCATCGAACAGCATGTAAACGCCCTGGAAGACGAAGCGGTTAGCATCTCCCTTGATTGACGCATGCCGCACCCTCTTCATCGCTGTGCTGGGCTCTCCCCGAGGCACTGGTGGACCTCGACGGTGACGTGCCCTAACTCTTCGTGAGCCTGTAGCAAAGCCCGGTAGTGGTCCGGCGACCTCGGTGCGGTGGCGACCAGCGTCAGGATGCAGGCGTACTTGCCCCGCCCAACGCGCCAGACGTGCAGGTCGGTGATGATCGTGTCGCTGTCCGTCTCAATGCACGCGCGGATCTCCCGCACCAGCTCCGGGTCCATCTCGCGGTCCAGCAGCGCCCGGCTGGTGTCGCGCAACAGGCCCCAGGCCCACACGCTGACCACCATCGCCCCCACGATACCCATAACCGGGTCGAGCCAGTCCCAGCCGTAGAACCTGCCGCCGGCAAGCGCGACGAGGGCCAGGACCGAAGTCAGCGCGTCGGCCAGCACGTGCAGGTAGGCCGCGCGCAGGTTCAGGTCCTCGTGCCCGTGTCCGTGATGGTGGCCGTGGTCGTGCGCGTGGCCGTGATGGCCTTTGAGCAGCAACGCGCTCACCAGATTGACGGCGAGCCCGACGGCGGCGATGGCGAGGGCCTGTTCGTACTGAATCGGCAGCGGCGCCAGGAGTCGCCGCGCCGATTCCGTCGCCATGTACAGAGCCACGAGGCCGAGTACGATGGCGCTCGTGTATCCCCCCAGCATCCCGACCTTCCAGGTCCCGAAAGCGAAGCGTCTGTCGGCGGCGTGCCGGCGCGCGTACCAATAGGCGGCCACGGTGATGCCTAGGGCGGCGACGTGCGTCCCCATGTGCCAACCATCGGCCAGCAGCGCCATCGAGTTGAACAGCAGCCCGCCAGCGATTTCGCCTACCATCATCGAGGCTGTCAGAAAGACGACCACCTTCGTGTTGCGCTCCCCGAGCGGATTACCTTCATCGAAGTTGTGGTCCTGCTCCCAGGGAGAGCGGTCCGCGGTATGATGCATTGGTCACCTCATTCGTCATGCCGTGCTTCCTCGCGGTCAGTGGAAGACCACGACCCGGCCGCTCTCCAGTCCCGCCGCCACGCGCTTGTCGTCCGGCGACCAGGCCAGGCACGTCAGGCCGCTGTCCTGGGCACTGGCCGCAAGCGGCTTTTTGGACTTGGACGGCTGCCAGACGGCCAGCAAGCCGTCGTCGCCGCCAGACGCCAAGAGCGGCCCGGAGTGCTGGTAGGCCAGGGCGCTCACCGCCGCTTCGTGGCCTGCGAGTTGTTTCGGCGTCGTTCCCGCCGGCCCCTTGCCGGAGCAGTCCCAGACGCACGGCATGTCCCCGCCGCCGGTCGCCAAGAATCTACTCCCACAGTCCCAGGCCAACTCGCGCACCTTGCGCGGATAGCCGGACATTTGCAGATCCTCCCCGACCTGCACGATCCAGAAATGCACGGTGCAATCCTGGTCGCCAGTGGCCAGGTACTTGCCATCGGGGCTCCAGACGAGCACCAGTTGCGAGCCTTTCCACTCGAAACGCCGCAGCGGCTCGGAACGGTCCGGCGTCCAAAGTGAGACACAGCCGTAGGACGCCGACGCCAACTCGCGGGAGCGTGGTTTCCACTGGATGTCGGCGATCGTGCTGCTGTGCTCCGGGTATTCGCGGACGAGTCGCCCCTGCGGATCCCACAGGCGGAGCTTGCGGCCGGCACTCGTGGCCAGCAAGCAATCGGTAGGGCACCATGCCAGGCGTTCGACCCATGGCGCACCGCCGTCGAGGGCAAGACGTTCCTTGCCGGTCGCCTGGTCCCACATGCGGACCATCCCGTCCTGCCCACAGCTGGCGAAGTGGACGCCGTCGCGGCTGAAGCCGATGGCCGTCGTTCCGAAGTCGTGGCCCGCAAGCGTGTGGCGTACCCGGCCGGTCGGGCCGTCCAACAGCACCATGGGGCCGTTGACTGCGGCGGCGGCGACCACTGTCCCGCCGGGCGACCACGCCAGAGCGACGACGTGGTCAGGAAGGTCGGCTTGCCAGCACACCTTCAGATCGGTTGGGAGACCGGAAGTGCGTTTCACGCCAAGCATGACCGGAAGCCCTCCGTCAGCTTTTCGCGGTCGAGGTTGCGACCGATGAAGATGAGCTTGTTGGTCCGCGCCGCCTTGCCCCACGGACGATCCGGCTGGCCGTCGAACAGCATGTGGACGCCCTGGAAGACGAAGCGGTTGGCGTCGCCCTTGATGGCTAGCACGCCCTTCATGCGAAAGATGTCCTGCCCCTGCGTCATCAGTAGTTCCCCCAGCCACTTGTTCAGCTTCTTCTGGTCGAGGTCGCCGGGGATGGTGATGCCGACCGAGGACACCGCGTCGTCGTGTTCATGGTCCGGCTTGTAGGCGTGGGACTCCTTCGCCTTCAGCACCCCGGATGGGCCGCGCAACTCGGCCTGGAACTCGTCGGGATGATGCTCGGTGAACAGGGCGTAGTCGCCGGCCTGGGCGATGCGCGCAGTGACGCGCACCTCGCCGCCGGGAAGCGCCGCTTCCAGCAGTCGCTTGCCCGGCTCGATCACTCCCGCCACCGCGACCGGCTCACGCTCACTGAAGCACCACACAGCGTCCTCGACCGATGAGGGCAGTCCGCCGGGAGCCGACAGAAGGGCCAACTTCATGGCCGGGTCCGGCCCTTCCTGCATCACCAGGGAGTAGTCACCCGCCGCCAGTGAAAACACCCCGCCCCACTCGAACGGGTACTCCGGTTCGAGGAACTGCGGGTCGGTCACCATCGCTCGATCGAGATCGAAGCCACCGACGTTCAGGATGCGGTCCATCTCGATGACGCTGTCGCGGGTGCGGTACACCTTCGCCGCCGCGTTCATCCCCTTGATGCGTTCCTCCAGGGCGTCGAGTTCCTCGGGCGCGACGAGGTCGGTCTTGTTGAGCATGATGACATCGGCAAAGGCGATCTGCTCCTGCACCTCGTTCGTGTCCCAGTGCTGGTGGACGTGCTTGGCATCGACCAGCGTGACCAGCCCGTCCAGTTTCGTCCTCGCTCTGATCTCGTCGTCCACGAAGAACGTCTGGGCAACCGGGCCGGGGTCGGCCATCCCGGTCGTCTCGATCAGGACGTAGTCAAACTTGTCGCGGCGCTTCATCAGGTTACCGAGGATGCGGATCAGGTCGCCGCGCACGGTGCAGCAGATGCAGCCGTTGTTCATCTCGAAGATCTCTTCCTCGGCGTTGATGACGAGGTCTTGATCGACCCCGACCTCGCCGAACTCGTTCTCGATGATGGCGATCCGCTTGCCGTGGTTAGCCGTCAGGATGTGGTTGAGCAGCGTGGTCTTGCCCGAACCCAGGAAGCCGGTCAGCACGGTCACCGGCACTCGCTCTATCGTGTTTGTCGCTGTCGTCATCGTGGTCACTCCCGTTGAAAGCCGCAAACGCCTTAAAGTTCGTGCGTACAATGTAATACCAAAAACGTCATACTAAGTCATACTAAAAACTCCGATTCCGACAATTCTTCCGCAGAAATGTTGACGCCAGCTACCTATTCTGTTATTTCATAGAATTATCGAATAGTGGAGCGGAGGCGTGCCGTGAAAGAGCCGATCCCATCCTGTAAGGCTGACGATCACGACCATGCGGACGCGGCTCTTCCGCCAGCCTCGCTGGAACGCGCCGCCCAACTGTTCCGTGCGATGGCAGACGCCCCGAGGCTGAGGATTCTTGACCTCCTCAAGAGCCGCGAACTGTGCGTGACCGAGATCGTGGCGGCGGTGGGCGAGAAGTTCACCACCGTCTCCCAGCGGATTCGCATCCTTCGCCAGGAGGGGTTGATCGTCCGCCGGCGGGACGGGAACCACTTGTATTACGCCCTCTCGGATCGGCACGTCGCCGACCTGATCCTTAACGCGCTGGAGCATGCGAACGAACTGAACGCGGCCCCGGCAGCAACTTCCGAAGGAGACGAATAGCATGGCTCACACCCACGAAAACCACGACCACATGCACGGCCCGGCCTGCGGCCACACAGCCATTAAGCACGACGGCCACACCGACTACCTGCACGACGGCCACCTCCACCACCAGAACGGCGACACGGTGGAGGAACACGCCCTCGCTGTCACCAGCGCCAACCCCGCCGACTGCACGCCGAGCCACGACTGCGGCGCTCACAACAAGGGCCACCGCCACGGCCCCGGCTGCGGCCACGAAGCAGTACCGCACGGCGACCACGTCGATTACCTCGTCGCCGGCCATCTGCACCATCCGCACGGCGACCACTGCGACGATCACGGCAAAGTTCAAACGGCATGAGTTTCTTCTGGGAGGTTGGTCGAGGCCCGCGAGGAAATCGTCCCGCACAACTTCGACCAGCGGCTCAACGAGTGGACAGCAGTTGATGCCGGGAAACCTTGATCGAGGCATCGGGCGTGTGGATTTCGGCCAGCACGACGTTCCCTCCGACTTGCCCCCAGACGCGCTGCGGCGGGCCGGCACGGCGGGCGCGGTCGTCCCACCCGTTTGGGGTGGAGGACTCCCGGCGGATGACTCCGTAGACCCAGCGGCGGGCCTGTTCATCGAGGTGCTCGAGGTGGACGCAGCCATCGGGGGTGACGATGATGCGCCCGCGCCGCGTGACGCCGCCCAGAAACACCTCCGCGTCCGCCAGATACCCGCAGGACGCGGGGCGTCCGGCCTCGGCCTTGGTTTGGCACCCGACGGAGGCGTCGGTCGGCGCGTCGGAGATGGCTTCCGCCACGAACAGCAGAAGTGGGATTAAACAGTGCATGTGGGTCATGGTTGCGGTTCCTCTGTCGAGAAATAGATACTAGGGCTGTTGCTGAATTGCCGCTGCGAGGTCTTCGCGCGTGACCTCGGCCAGCGGCTTTAGCACCTTGAATTTGCGCTGGTTGCCCTGCTCCAGTACGCCGACAACCGTTTCCACGTCGGGGCAGTCGTCCTCGGCGCAGTTGAGCTGCATCACCGTCACGGTCAGGTCGTCGCCCAGGCCGAGCAGTTCTCGGGTCCAGCCCTTCAACCGGTCCACGACGAAAGGATCATGACTGGGCTTCTGCCCGAAAAGGTTCATCGTGTCTCACCTCCGTGCTGGTGTTGTGCGGCCAGCGCCTGTTCGGGCGTCGGCCACTCCGGCAATTGGTCGTGGAATGCCGCCCATGCCTTGGGGCCGCCGGACATCTCCGAGTCGGTCAGCAGGCACCCATCGAGCGCGGCCCGCACCTTCGCCTCATCCAGCTTGCGCCCTATGAAAACCAACTCTTGGCGGCGGTCCCCCCATTCGCCGTCGAACTGGCAGACGATGCCCAGCCGGCTCTCGGGGTCGTCGGGCCACTCGCTCTCAGGGACCGTGTCCCACCAGACGGCGTGCGGGGATAGCTCGGCCACCCGCCCGGCCTGCGACCAGAGACCGATCCAGTTGGGCCGAGTGGCGATCCAGCAGAATCCTTTGGACCGCAGCAGCCCCTTCACGATCCGCCTGTCCTGGATCAACTCCCAGAACCGCTCGGGGTGGAACGGCCGGCGCGCCCGGTAGACGAAGCTGGTGATGCCGTATTCCGCTGTCTCCGGCTGCTCCTGCCCGCGCAGCACCGTCATCCAGCCGGGCGCTTCGGAGGCTCGGTCGAAGTCGAACCGCTTCGTGTCGAGGATTTCACCCAGCGGCACCTTTCCACGCTCAGCGCGGCTGATCTTCGCGGAGGAGTTCAGCGAACGCAGGATGCCCTCGAGTTGATGCAGTTTCTTCGGAGTCAGCAGGTCCGTCTTGTTGATGACGATCACGTCGGCGAACTCAACCTGATCAACCAGCAGACCCACTACCTCGCGGTCGTCCTCATCGCTGATCGCCATCTCGCGGTCGGCTAGGGCGTCGGCGGACTCGTAATCGGCGAGGAAGTTGGCCGCATCGACCACGGTCACCATCGTGTCGAGGCGGGCCACCTTCGAGAGCGACTGTCCCTTTTCGTCCTCGAAGGTGAACGTTTCGGCGACCGGCAACGGCTCGCTGACGCCGGTGGACTCGATCAGCAGATAATCGAAGCGGCCCTCCGTGGCCAGTTTCGCTACCTCCTGCAGCAAGTCCTCGCGTAACGTGCAGCAGATGCAGCCGTTGGACATCTCCACCAGCTTCTCGTCGGTGCGCGACAGTGCCGCGTCCCCGGCCTTGACCAACGCGCCGTCGATGTTGACCTCGCTCATGTCGTTGACGATGACGGCGACCTTCAGCCCCTCCCGGTTGGTCAGGACGTGGTTCAGAAGTGTCGTCTTGCCAGCCCCGAGGAACCCGGAGAGGACGGTCACCGGCAGTTTGTCCCGCTTCGCGCGGGTAGTTTTGCGCTTCGTGGTCATGCTTTCCTTTCCTCTTTCTCATTTCACACGATCAGGTTCACGCCGCATCCCAGGTAGTGAAGGGGTCGGGCAACGTCGTCCAGGCCGTCTCGCCGCCGGCCATCTCTGCGTCGTCCAGAAGGCAGGCGTCGAGGTCGCGACAAACCTGAGACTCGTCCAGACCGATGCCGATAAAGACCAATTCCTGACGCCGATCGCCGAACGGTTCCTGCCAGTTGGCGGCGATGCGCTCCAGGGCGCGTTCGGCGGTCGGCCAGTGTTCACGTGGAACGCCAGCCCACCACAGGCCGGTTTTGCCCGTGTGGCACATCCGCCCCGCCTGCTGCCAGAAGCAGACATCGTTCTTCCGGTTCGCCAGCCAGAGGAAACCCTTGACCCGCAGCACGCCGGGCCAGTCCCTCGCCAATCGAGCGTGCAACCGCTCCGGGTGGAACGGTCTGCGGGCGCGGTAGACGAACGACGCGATGCCGTACTCCTGCGTCTCAGGCAACTTCTCGCCGCGCAGTCCCGCCGCCCAGCCCGACATGCGCCGGGCGCGCTCCATCGAGAACAGCCCGGTGCCGATCACCCGATCCGGCGGCAGAAGGCCGTTCGTCGTGCGCTCGATCCGCGCGACGGGGTTGATGCGGCGCAGAGCAGCTTCCAGGCGGTCCAGTTGCTCGGGCGAGGCCAGGTCGCACTTGTTAATGACGATCACGTCGGCGAACTCGGCCTGGTCGAGCAACAGGTCGGCAACGCCGCGCTCGTCATCCGGCGTCGCGGCCAGACCGCGCCCCCGCAGGGTTGCGGCGTCGGCGAACTCGGCGAGAAAATTGGACGCATCGACGACCGTGACCGTTGTGTCCAACCGGGCGAGGTCAGCCATCGGTGTTTCACCCAACTTGGCGTCGAACACCTCGGCCACGGGCATCGGCTCGCTGATGCCCGTGGACTCGATGAGCAGATGGTCGAAGCAGCCCTCCGTGGCCAGTTTCGCTACCTCCTGCAGCAAGTCCTCGCGTAACGTGCAGCAGATGCAGCCGTTGCTCATCTCGACCAGTTTCTCTTCGGTCCGGCTCAGGGCGACGGCGCCATCGACGAGGGCAGCGTCGATGTTGACCTCGCTCATGTCGTTGATGATGACCGCCACCTTCATGCCGGCGCGGTTGTTCAGGACGTTGTTCAAGAGCGTAGTCTTGCCCGCGCCGAGGAAGCCGGACAGGACGGTGACGGGTAACTGTTTCAGCACTTGGGTTCTCCCTGACATCAGTCCTTCGAGATCACGTCGGGGCCGGCCCCGGCAGTCTTTTCGTACTTGCCGTCGCCGGCCTTCTTGTACTGCATGAAGCCGAACCGTTCGAGGTTGCTCGCACTGAGGTTCGTGCGCATGTTCGAGTCGGTCCACTTGCGCGGCGTGTTTGGCGCCCCAATCAAGCGACGCACGGGCCGGCCTGTCTCGGGATGACGCGCGTCAGACTCGGCTCGTTCAGACCGTGGAGGATCTCGAACGTCTCACCGTCCTCACCGCTGTCTTCGATCACTGCGTACACATACAGGGGCATTTCAGACCTCCATTACGCTGAGGGCATTGTTGGCGCAGGCCAGGCCGGAAACGGGTCCGGCAGTCTCTGCAAGCCGCGCGGCCCGAGCGTCAGTTCGGCGTCGGTCAGCAGGCAGTCGTCCAGATCAGCCACGAGCCGACTGCGCTCCAATTTCTGGCCGATGAAGACCAGTTCTTGTCGACAGTCGCCCACCTCGGGATGCCAACATAGGACCGCGCGTCCTTGTTTCCCTTCGCCATTGCTTCGCTCCTTATGAAATACTTCCATTCCACATTTCCCGAGTTCAGACATCCAGAATCACGCAAAGCCGCTTGCCGCCGGGCGGCACCCCCGGCGAACGGTGGTGGACGGCGTCGGCGTGTGCCGGGTGCTGGTGTCCCTTCAGGAAGACTAGGGCGAACAGTGGCGCAGCCAGCACGTCTTCTGGGGCATCGATGTGGACGTATTCGGTGGTCGGGCCGTGGTAGGTCGTCACCAGCCGGACTCGCACGTAGTCGCAGTGGAACTTCGGGCAGGACTGCTTGTCCACCACCTCGACCCGCAGCGACGCCTCGTCGACGCCGAACTGGGCAAGGAAGCTGCGGCTCAGGCCGACGATGTCTTCCGCCAGCACCGGGTTGGCGATGCACAATTCCCCAAGCGCCTCGGCTGCCCGGGCCTCGGCGGTTCCTACCGTAACCGATGACCGCCAGTACTGCACGCGGGCCGGTGTAACGGTTTCCGCAATGCCCGGTAACGGCGGCCGGTCCATCACAAGGATGTCCTTACGGCCCTGGTCGAACGCGGCGACCTCGTCCCCGTCCCACGCCGTCACTTCTCGCGGCCTCACCAGCGGACTTATCTTCATAACGCAACCTCCTTCGTCAGGAACCTCTCGAACCGGAGAGACTCCAACTTTTCGGGCACGGGCAGCAGCCGTCCTTCGGCGTGACACGAACGCGCCCAGGTGACCAGCCGCTCGTACACTTCGGCTCCCTCCATGCCGCCGAGCCAGACGTTGCACTCGGGCAGCATGACCATGGCGACATTGGCCAAATCGCAAGGACCCAGGCAGCCGCTAATGGTCAACTGCACTGTGCAGTTGAGCTTCTCGGCCTTCCAGATGTGCTTGAGTTGCTCGACAGGCAGTTCCGGCCTGCCTCGATCCGTGCGCCCGCAGCAGCAGCCCTCGCAGAACACCAACTGGGCCAGCGCCATCCGCTTCGTAGTCAGTTGCACCGGGACACCTCCTCTGCCATAGCGACTTTGTTCGGCTTGTCTTTCGTCACCGGAATCGAGGCAGTCGGTCGAAGCCGATGCGACGCCGAGCGGGCCGCGTAGGCGGCCATGAACGCTGCGGTACAGCAGAGAACGATGGCCGCGCCCGACGACGTTTCAGCGACGTAGGACAGCGTCAGCCCGGCGACCGAGCAGGCCGTCGCCAGCAACGCCCCGAGCAGCATCCGCCAGGGCATCCGGTCGGACAGCAGCGCCGCCGTCGCCGCCGGGGTGATGAGCAGAGCGTTGGTCAGAATGACACCGACCGTCTGGATGCCGGTGACTACGGCCAGGGCGAGCAGGCCCAGGAGCAGGAAACGCATCCGGTCGGAACGCAGGCCGATCACCTCGGCGTGGGTTGGGTCGCACGCGGTCAGTTCCAACTCCTTGTGGAAGATCGCCAGGCACAGCAACACGACCGCCGCGACGCCGCCGATGAACCAAAGGTCTTCCGTCGTAACACCCAGGACGTTGCCGAAGAGCATGTGCGTCAGGTCGCGGTAGGAGCGCGTCCGACTCATCAGCAACACGCCGAGGGCGAACATGCCGGTGAACACGACGCCGATGGCCGCGTCCTCCTTGACCGCGTGCCGCCGTGAGGCCCAGCCGATCAGGAGCCCCGTCGCCAGTGCCGCGCCGAATCCGCCCAGCGACAGGCTCCAGCCGAACAGGTGCGCGATAACCAGTCCCGGCAACGTCGTGTGCGCCAGTGCGTCTCCGATGAACGCCATCCGTCGCTGTACGACGTGGACGCCGAGGACGGCGCAGGTGACGCCGACCAGCACCGCCGCCAGCAGCGCGTGCTGCATGAAGACATGGCGGAACGGCTCGATCAGCCAGTCCATGCCCGCTCCTTCCCGGCAACGCCGTTGCGCGACGAATCCGTCTCGACCTCTCCATCGCGCAGGCGCACGACAGCGCCGAACGCTCCGTCCAGGAGGGTCAGGTCGTGGGTGGCGACCACCAGCGTTTTGCCCTGGTTGCGCAGGGAGCGCATCGCGTCGTAGATCGTCTCCTGTGTCCGGGCGTCCACGCCGTTGGACGGCTCGTCAAGCAGCAGCAAGTCCGCCTCCTGAGCCAGAGCGCGAGCCAGCAGCGCCCTCTGTTGCTGCCCGCCCGACAGCTTGCCGATCTGCTGGCCGGCGAGCGAGTCGAGCCCCAGCCGTTCGAGCACCGCCGTCGCGATCTGCCGATCGCGCCGTCCTGGCCACGCCAGCCAGCCGAGGTGGACGTAGCGACCCGTCAACACCAACCGCTCAACGCTGATCGGAAAGCCCCAGTCGATCTCGCCGCGCTGCGGCAGATACGCGACTCGGTGGTGGCATGCGCCGACCGGGTTCCCGTGAACGCGAATCGCCCCCGAGGCAACCGGCAACAGCCCGGCCACGGCCTTCAGGAACGTACTCTTGCCCGAACCGTTGGGGCCGACCAGTGCTGCGCAGGTTCCGCACGATACCCGCACGCTCACGCCGCGAAGTGCCGGACACGACGCGCCGGGGTAGGTCACGACCAGCGACTCCGTCAACAGCGCGGGCGCGCCCCGCACCGGGTCGGCGTGCCAGCCACGCGAGTAGGGGATCCAAGGATCTTTCATGGTTTCAGGGCTTCCACGATGACCGTGACGTTGTGGCGGATCATCTTCTCGTAGGTGTCGCCCTCGGAGCCGGGTTGGCCCAGCGCGTCGGTGAACAGCGGTGGTGCCAGCTTGACCCCGGCCTCTTTGGCGAGACGTTCCATGAGCCTGGGGTTGTGGACATTCTCAGCGAAGATGGCCGGCACCCTTGCCGCCTTGACTGACTCGACCAGCTTGGCGAACGTGGCCGACGACGGATCCGACGCCTCCGTAGACACCGACGTGAGCAGGGTACCAACCACGTCGAAGTCGTGCCGCGCGGCGAAGTAGCCGAACGTGTCGTGGCTCGTGACTAGCTTGCGGTTCTGCTTCGGCAACGTGGCGACCTTCTCGACCACCCAGGCGTCGAGCGCCTGGAGTTTGGCGAGGTAAGCGTCTGCGTTGGCCTTGTACTTCGGGGCATTGGGTGGGTCAGCCTCTGCCAGCGCGTCGCGGATGACGCCGACCATGTGGATGGCGTTCTTCACGTCGTGCCAGACGTGCGGGTCGTCTTCATGCTCGTCCTTGTGCTCATGCTTCTCGCCCGGCTTGTGAGCGTGGTGGCACTCGCCCTCGCGCAGTTCCAGTCCCTCGGTGACGACGACACGTTTGGCCTTCGACTTTGAGGACGAGTGAAGTTTGTCGAGCCACGCCTCGAAACCGACGCCGTTCTCGAAGATCACGTCCGCCTCGGCGAGCGAGACGCCGTCTTTCGGCGTTGGCTCGAATGTGTGCGCATCGCCGTTTGGGCCGACGAGGATCACCACGTCGGCACTGTCGCCGGCGACGTTCTTGACGAGGTCGCCGAGGACGCTGTACGTCGCCCCGACACGCAGTTTGCCGGGACGCCACGCCGAGTTGTAGCAACCACCGAGTAGCAGCAGCGGCGCGGCCACTATCGCTACCAACAAAGACATCCGCCATAATCGACCTCTCATGCCACACCTCCTGACTGGATTGGAACGATTGCCTCTCGACGCGCCATCGCCGCTTGCCTGCGGCGACTCAAATATTCGCCGTCCACGACTTCGCCGCCGGCACGGGTATCGCTGGAACGGTTTCGACCCCAAGCTCGTCGACGATCACGCGCCCACGACTCGCCGCACCATTCAATGACGACACCGGCGTGGAAGGCCGTCGGTGGGAAAAACCACGAGAGAGTGGAACAATAGGAGCGCGCGCCATGAAGCACCGCAGGTATTACATTGTATTACACCAATGTATTACTTTGTAATACCTGACCAGCCAGAGTCAACCGCACCGAAGAAAATAATCGCGATTGGCTCTCGCTGGGCGCGAGGCGGAAATAGGTGTCATGCTCGGCCGCGAGAAGTGACGGCGCCTCCAACACTTTCCTGGCGGCCGAGATGCATGTGCCGATGGGCTGATAAGACTGGTCGGCGGAAAAATCAAAACGCAACCAGTCTTCCGGAGAAGTTTCATGTATTCTAAATGTGGAGCGAGGAGACAGCGAGCGGGGGGCTGGCCCCGGAGAGGCGTGCACTCATAGCCCGAACGCTTCTTGCTAAGATCAACTGACGATAGAACGGAAAGCTGGTGTCACATGCACACGGCCAGCAATCATCAACGCGGCTTCACGCTCATCGAATTGCTGGTCGTCATCGCCATCGTGAGCACCTTGATCGCCTTGCAGGTGCCGGCGGTGCAGCGCGTGCGCGCGGCGGCGGCGGCGACCCAGTGCCAGAATAACCTAAAGCAGATCGCACTTGGGACCATTCATTTTCATGACGCCTTCGGCAGCTACCCGCCAGCCCGGATCGTCGAGCGCCCCACGGGTGAGGACCCGTCGTTCTTGAAGTCGGGCGGCGAGCATCCGACCTGGCTGGTGCGCATCTTGCCGTTCATCGAGCAGGAGGCCGCGTATCGCCAGTGGGATTGCTCGCAGCCGTTTCAGGACCATCCCATTGTTCTGCGAGACCATGTTGTAGCGACGTACCTATGTCCGTCACGGCGTGACCTGGCCGACGCCACGTGTCCTTCGGCATTAGGCGGCGCCATGAAGTTGCCGTGCGGCTGCACCTACCAGGCCAAACCAGTCTACGGCGGCGCCACCGGCGATTACGCGGGCAACCACGGCGACCTTTCGCCCGGCTCTTCCGGCCTGCCCACCGACTTTCAATGGGGCGGCAACGGCACCGGCGTCATCATTTCCAGCCGCGGCTTCCAGATCGCTAATGAGCCGATCCGCTGGTATGACAAGGTCCGCTTGGCCCACGTCACCGACGGCGCGTCCAACACCTTTCTGGCCGGCGAGATGCATGTGCCGATGGGGAAGATCAATCAGTCGCCGGACAACGGGCCGATCTACGACGGCAGCCGATTCTATCACATGAGCCGCGTCGGCGGTCCCGGCGTCCCGCTCGCACAAGGCCCCGAGGACAACGTGCTCGGAATGGGCCTGTTCGCCTTCGGCAGCTGGCACCTAGGCATCTGCCATTTCGCCTTTGCCGACGGACACGTGCAGCCCGTTCGCAATCAGATCAGCACCACGATGCTGGAGCGCCTGTGCCATCGTTCGGATGGCCAACCGGTCGAGCTCCCATGAGGAATGCACCATGCGCCTTTTCAGTCGCCACGCCGGAGCTGTGCTGGTCGTCTGCCTGTGTTCGTGCGGCGACGAGCAGCCGCCCACGTTCCCAGTGAGCGGCAAAGTGGTGTTTCAGAACGGCGTCCCGGTGACGCACGCCATCATCGAGTTCACGCGGCCGTCCGGGCCCATGGCGCGGGCACGGCTCGCGGGCGACGGCAGTTTCGCGCTCGAAACGGCTGGCCGGCCTGGCGCCGTTGCCGGCACGCATCGCATTGCCATCATCCCCATCGCCATCGCCGAAGACGTGAGCCCAGCGCAGCATCAGCATGGGCCGGCCCGCGCCATCCCCGCCAAGTATCGCCGGCAGGAAACCTCCGGGCTCGAGCGCGACATTCCGACGGGCGGCGCAACCGACATCGTCATTCGCCTGGTCGAGCGCTGAAGGACTGTGAAAAATCGCGTTTGCCGCTGCGCCGTCCACTGCGCGAAGGGCCAGTCACGCGCGCCACCCGAATGCGACATTTTTTTCACTGATGCGTTCATCGGTCCGATTGAGGGGCATTGACGTAACTACCATTGACGCATGACGATAGGCGTCAAGCCTCAGCCCGTCTCGGCGAAGCGACCCAGCCGACCTGGAGCGGCATCATTACGCATTGTATGTCACGCATCGGCTTGACCGCTACTTGCCGAAGCGCGGCCCGCCGTGCTGCACTTTGAATGGCTTGGAGACGGCGATGAACAGACCAGGGGAGCGGGCCACCAGCTTGCCGACTCCAGGACTGGTCGGGCGGAGATTACGAAAGACGGCTTGGCCGGCCTGATTGGTTCGCAGTTGATAGCTTCGCGACGCGCCGCCCGAGACCACCGTCAACGTGATGAGTATGCCTTGCTTCCGCACCGCATTGCCGTACTCATCGAAGACTTGGACCAGTACCGGCCCCATCGGGCGGCCGACCGCGGCCCCCTTGGGAGGCGCGCTCATGCCGAGCTTCTTGGCATCGGCAGCCAGGATCGTGAAGGCGACGCTCTCCACATCCGCGGTGCCGCTCAACGATGCCAGCAGCTTCTTGATGCCCGCGACCTCGATGCGCAGGTCGCTGAAACGCGCCTGTCCGTTGCTATCGGTGGTCATCAGCAGCGTGCCCAGCAGCGCCCCCGTCCCGGATGCCAGAGAAAGGCTCACGGTCCTGCCCGCTTCGCGCACGCTGTTGCCGTTCTGATCCAGAAGCTGCACCGTCACAGTCGGGTTGATCGGAGCGCCGGCGACGGTGTTTACCGGCTGCTGAAAGAAGGCCAGCTTCTGGGCCGAGCCGGCGCTGATCGTGAAGGGATTGCTGACCGCCGGCGTGATGCCGCTGCGGCTGGCGCGGAGCTGGTAGGTCCCGGCGATGGAAATGCTCAGGTTGTCGAAGGTGGCCAGCCCCGCTGAGTTTGTGGTCCGTGTCAGCGTCCCGCTCAGGCCCGTGCCGGAAACGAGGCTGATCGTGATGGTGACGCCGGCCTGCTGAAAGTTGTTGCCGAACTGGTCTTTCAACTGCACGGTGACCGGCGGACTGATGGTGCTGCCGGCCGGCGCGTTGCTCGGCTGCTGCACGAAGACGATGTTGCGCAGCACCGGCTGGTTGGGGGGCGGCGTGGCGGTGTCGCCGATGGTCAGCACGGCCACGCTGTTGGCTCCCAGCAGACCGTTGGTGTCGTCTTGCTGGTCGATGTAGTAGTTGTTGATGCTGGACGGGCCAGCGTTGCTCAGCGTGAGATTGACCGTGCGATTCTGCGCCGGCTGTCCGTCGTCGCTGATCGGGATTGAGAAGGTCTTGGTCGTTTCCTGGTCTTCAAAGGTGAAGGAGCCGCTCGTCGCGGTGTAGTCCTGGCCGGCGACCGCGCTGCCGTCGCTGGTCGCATAATTGACGGTGAGCCGGCCGTCGCTGCCGCCGACGCGCTGCACGGTGATGGTGGCGTTACCGTCCGTTTTCTGCACCGTATACGAAGCGGCATCGAACTCCACCTGGCCGACGCTGACAACGGAGAAATAGATCTTGGTCGACGAGCTCTCGCTGAAGCCGGACGTGTTCGCGGTGCTCAGGCCGTCGTCGCCAAGGTAGCCGGAGATCTTGACGGTGACTTCATAGCGTCCCTTTTGACTGAAGCCCCAGTTGAAATGGCTATGTCCGCCGGCAACGATCCACAGGGCGTCATCGGCGCCGATGCCATCGGTCGTGTCCAGACCCTCGCTGTCGGGGTTGCTGACGCCGTCGTCGTAGGTGGACATGCCCACGGCCGGCGCGGAAACGCCGCTTTGCCACACCGAGAAAATCCCGCTGCCCGCCTGCCCGTCCGGCTGGAAGTGCTTGACATCCACGAGGCTGAGTTTGAGCCAACGGCCCACGCCGCTGACGCGGCCCTTGGACTCGGTGAGTGGGTTGTAGCGATCAAACTCGCTGGCCGTGACGCCGTAGCCGGCGACGCCCAGGTAGAGCAGTTCCGAGTCCTGGCTCTGCGGTGCCCGGTAATAGGTTGCCCCCGCCGCCACGCCGATGAAATCGAACTTGGCGCCGGCCGGCCGTGCCTCCTCGGCATCGACGCCGACGTAGAGCAACGCAACGTCCGGATCATGGGACACGACGTTGTCATTGTCATCATGTTGCAGCGACCAGGTTCCGGTCGCGCCGCCGGAATACTGGAGATTGATGTCCGCGTGCTCGCTGGCCATGAACGTGGATAGCGTCGCCGGCGCCAGCCGGTCCTCGAGCGTCTCCACCTGGGCGCGCACGCGCCGCCTGGTCCTTGCCGAGCGCCCTCGAAGCAAGGACCAGCGCGTCGCCAGGCGTTCCAGCCAGCCATTCCAGCTCATGGGAACCTCGCTTCGGCATCAAACCACGGGAGTGAATTCCGGCTCGCCGCCGAAGGCCAGGAGAAAGGCGTTGTTGTGCGCCTGAAAGAACAGGTCGTCGAGGCCGTCGCCGTTCATGTCGGCGAATTGCGCCTGCCCGGGCACGAATGTGCCGCCATGCTGGAAAATCTTGCGCGGCGTGTCGAAGACGCCGCCGTTGCCCAGCGACAGCAAGAACGCATTGTTCTTGGTCTGGAAGACGAGATCGATGAGGTTGTCGCTGTTGAGATGGGCGAAGCGCGCCTGGCCGGCCATGAAGCTGCCGCCATGCTTGGCAATCTGCGTCGCGCCCGTGAAGGCGGCGCCGTTCGACCGCGACCACAGGAAGCGGTTGTCCATGGTCTGGAAAACGAGGTCGTCTTTGCCGTCGTTGTCGATATCGACAAACTGCGCCTGCCCGGCCATGAACGTGCCGCCGTGCTTGAAAAACTGCGTCGGGGCGCCGAAGGCCGCGCCATTGGACAGCGACACCAGGAAGCGTTTGTCTTTGGTCTGGAAGATCAGGTCGGCGTTGTCGTCGCCGTTGACGTCGGCAAACTGCGCCTGCCCGGCCATGAACGTGCCGCCGTGCTTGAAAAACTGCACCGGGGCGCCGAAGGCCGCGCCATTGGACAGCGACACCAGGAAGCGTTTGTCTTTGGTCTGGAAGATCAGGTCGGCGTTGTCGTCGCCGTTGACGTCGGCAAACTGCGCCTGCCCGGCCATGAACGTACCGCCGTGCTTGAAAAACTGCACCGGGGCGCCGAAGGCCGCGCCCGTGGACAACGACACCAGGAAGCGATTGTCTTTGGTCTGGAAGATGAGGTCGTCGCGGCCGTCGCCGTTGACATCGGCGTATTGCGCTTGTCCGGCCATGAAGTTGCCGCCGTGCTTGGCAATCGGGCTCACGGTTGACGGCGTCAGGCCTGGCTGATCGACATCGAAGAAATAGGTGACGTCGCCGCTGGAGAAGGTCTGGCCGCCGATGACGCCGCTGGCCTCGAAGGTGATCTCATAGCGGCCGCGGCGGGTGAACACCCAGTTCAGGTCTTCATGTCCGTCTTCCAGGAGGGTGATCATGTCCGTGGCGGAGATGCCGTCGGCCGTGGCCATGAAAACTTCCGGCCCGCCGATGGTCGAACGGAACAGGGAGAACACGCCGCCCGTGGGCGCGGTCATGGACTTGAGCTGCACCTTGATCTGCCCGTCGTCGAAGGTGCCGGGGGCGATCTCCTCGGTGCCAAGGCCGAGCAGCAGCACCTCCGGGTTGGGCGGGGAATGCGGCAGCTGCCAGATCTGGACGCCGGCGCCGACGCCGATGAAGTCGAATGCTGCGTCTGCCGGACGCGGCGTCCGCGCATGTGCGTTCACATAAAGCAGGGCCTCGTTGGGCGCGAACTCGGTGTCGGTTTCCTCATCGTGAATGTGCAGATCGAAGGCACCTCCCTCGAAAGCAATGCCAATATCGACGTGGTCACTCGTCAGCACCGCCGTGAACGGGGCCGCCGGCACGAGTCGATTCTCGAGCTCTTCGACGGCAGGACGGAGACGCCGCCCCTGCGGACGAGTCGCGGGCGTGTGGCGTAGGCGTTGCAAGCAGCGTTGCAGCATCATGATGGCAGTCCTCCTCTTTTTGGAAAAAACGGGTCTATTCCGGTGGCAAGGCAAAGTTAAAGCCGCTGTCGGCCCAGGTCTTGATCTGCGAAGCGGCGATCAGGTCCACGTGTCCGTCGCCATACAGGTAGTTGGCGTAGCCGGTGACGCGCTCCTCGCGCGGCAGGTTGTAGCCGCCGCCGAAACGGTTCGGCTGGATGTCCGCGCAGATGCGGCCCCACACTCCCTTGGGCGACTTGAACCAGTTGCGCGAGTGCGTGTGGTCCTCGCTGGTCGCGGTCCCTTTCTCATCCGAGGACGTGAAGACCGTGATCGTCCGCGACGTGGCCTGCATGGTGAAGATGTTCAGCGACTCGCCGTCGCCCGGCACGCACACGTATTCGTTGAGCACGTAGCTGGTTCCCTTGTCGGCCAGGCGCTGCTCGGCCTGCGGATCGTACGGGCAAATGCGGATGGTCTCGACGTTCTCCGTATAGGGGGCGAGGGTGTAGATCCACGTCTTGGTGAAGTCGGACGTGCGGTGGGTGGAGATCGGAAACTTGCCGCGATGGTCGTTGTGGAACATGTGCAGCGCGAGACCGATCTGCTTGAGGTTGTTGGCGCACTGGGTGCGCGCGGCCATCTCGCGGACTTTCTGCACGGCCGGGACAAGAAGCGCGATGAGCACGGCAATGATGGCGAGCACCACGAGCAGTTCGATGAGGGTAAAGCCTGGCCGCGTGTCGCGGCGGCGCTTGCTGTGTGGATCGCGCCGGCGCGGCCCCTCGCTCCAGTGACCCTGGTGCAGGCGGCGCCTGTGCTCGTCGATCCGCTTATGATCGACGTGCCAGGTGCATTCCCCGCAGAGGGGCGCCTGCCGATAGCACGCATCGCAGTAGAGCGGCCCGCCGGCAAAATACTGATCCAGGCGGCGGCGATCGTCGCCGCTGCGCTCACCCGGCCGTTCGGGCAAGGTCAGCTGCCCGCCGCAGCTGGCGCACGGCTCGCTGCGCTGCGCGGCAATCACCGCGGCGAAGTGGTCGTGAATGCCGCGCGGCACAATGCCGCGTCCCTTGCACAACGGGCAGCACTCCTGCAACAGCGTCGTGATCGACTTGCGGCTAAACTCGCTCTTGTTGGGCAACTGGTTGAGCAGTTCCGCAAGCTCGGCGTCAACCTTGAACGCGACCATAGCCATGCGTTCCGACATTGCGCCCTCGCGATATATTACAACGTTATACTCAGTATTACGTTGTAATACAGGCAGATGTCGAGTCAATAGCTATTTCCGAATTTTTTCCAGGAAGAATTGATTAACGCCAGCGCCTCGGCCAGCGTCAGCCAAGCCTTCGCGACATCTTTTCGGACCGACGATCACTCGGTCCCATTGTGCCAGGCAGGTTTGCCGGTGCTCGCTTCGAGGCCAAGAGTTGCCAGCACTCAGCGTGCGATCCAGCATAGCGCTTTGACCAGCAACCGGCGCACACAAGCCATTTCGAGCGCTGAGGCCGGCGCGGCGAAGTCGGTCAGGTCTTCCCGGCGCCAAGCCAGGGTGAGAGTTCATACGCCGTGCTGCCGCGGACCTCCGTCGGCGGGCGGGTCTTGCGGAAGCCGAACTCCTCCAGCAGATTGCCGTGCTCACGGCGGATGTCGCAGCCCAGCACCAGAGCTGTTGATCCAGCAGCGCCGCGGCGGCAGCGGTGGGCGCCCGGACGCATGGATTGTCCGGGCGCCCCATTTGCGACGACATGGGCTGTTCCGGCCCCTGTCGCCCCATGTCGTCCTCCTCTCGCCGCCAGCGTCAACGGTCAACGTTACGCTTGCACCAGTGCCGCTACCCCGCCGCGCTCCGTCGCCACTGCCAGCATCTTGTCGTCGGGAGACCAGGCAACGCAGGTCAGCGCGGCGGCAAAGTCAACCCGATCGACGACCTTGGCACGCCGAGCCGGTTGCCAGAACAAGACAACATCGGCGGCGGCCGAAGCGAGCAGCGGCCCGGCATGCTGGTACGCCAGGCAGGCGACTCGGTCGTCGTGCCCCTTGAACTGCCATGGCGTCGTGCCCGCCGGCCCGGCCCTGGACATCGAATCGCTTGCGGGCAAGGGATGGCACATGCACAAACCTGGCCGAGTACAACCGAGTACAGCGACTCTCCGCTGCAACCTATTGTGAAATAGCATGTTACAACAAGAGATGACTCGGCCACCAGATTTTCTTGCTGGCCGAGTGTCCTGAATGTGACCAGGAATCGCCTCATCTTCCGGGAGGGTGAGGCTGCAGGAGGCCATGATCGCGCTGTTCATCGCCGATCGCGCTGCTCATCGCCCCGGGGCCTGTAACCAAATTCCAGGCCCGTCGCCGATACCAGCACCTTGCCGAGCGTCAGGAGAGCATACGGCCGCACTTGCCAGCATCAATCGTTAATGCGGCGTATAACGAGATGAAGCAAAGGAGAGGCGGCTCATTCCCACTTCCCAAATGGGTCGGGGAGTTTCGTCCAGGCCGTCTGGCCCCGCGCCATCTCCACGTCGGTTAGCAGGCAGTCGTGCAGCTTGCTTTCGATTTCGTCTCTGTTCATGTTGATGCCGATAAAGACAATCTCCTGGCGGCGGTCGCCGAAAGGGGGCTCCCAGAGTTGCTTGATTTCGGCGTGCTCGATGGGATCGTCCGGCCAATCGTCAAGCGGAACCGAGGCCAGCCAGCGTCCGCCCGGCTCGACTCGGGCCGCGCCGCCGGCTTGCGACCAGAAGCCGGCCATGTCCATACGTGTCGCCAGCCAAAAAATACCCCTTCGAGCGCAAGACACTCTTCATGCTTTGGCTCATAGCGTTCTTGAAGCGCGTCGGGTGAAACGGCCTGCACGCGCGGTAGGCGAAGCTACTGATGCCGTATTCCTTGCTTTCCGGGATGTGCTCGCCGCGCGGCTCTTTCAACCAGCCGGGCGCCAAGCGCGCCTTGTCGAAGTCGAACAGGCCGGTGTTCAACAGACACTTGAGCGGCACCTCGCCGAACTTCGCCAGGAGCATCATGGCGTCGGGATTTAATCGCTTGAGAATCTCTTCCAGCCGCGCCAGGTCGTCGGGGCTGGGCAGATCAGATTTGTTGATGACGATGACGTTGGCGAACTCGACCTGGTCGATCAGTAGATCGACCACCGTCCGATCATCTTCGTCATTGAAGGCGAGCCCGCGCTCATAGAGATCATCGGCCGACTTGTATTCCTTCAGGAAGGTGAGCGCATCCACCACCGTGACCATGGTATCGAGCCGCGCCAGATCGGAGAGCGACTTGCCTTTCTCGTCGGCGAACGTGAACGTCTCCGCCACGGGCAACGGCTCGGAGATGCCGGTGGATTCGACCAGC
This sequence comes from Planctomycetota bacterium, assembly GCA_016873095.1. Classification (GTDB taxonomy): domain Bacteria; phylum Planctomycetota; class Planctomycetia; order Gemmatales; family Gemmataceae; genus VGYC01. The sequence goes on from VGYC01000012.1 coordinate 36,283, forward strand.
AAGTAGTCAAAGCGACCGCTGGCTGCCAGGCGCGCCACTTCGTGCAGCAAGTCCTCGCGCAGCGTGCAGCATATGCAGCCGTTGCTCATCTCCACCAGCTTTTCCTCGACGCGATTGAGGGCCGCCTTGCCCTTGCGGATCTGCGCGGCGTCGATGTTCACCTCGCTCATGTCGTTGACGATGCCGCGACGCGCAGTCCCTGACGGTTGTTCAGCACGTGATTCAAGAGCGTCGTTTTGCCCGCGCCAAGAAACCCGGACAGCACCGTCACAGGCAGTCGGCCCCGGCGCCGGCTCTGCGAACGTTTGATCACATGGCCGGTGTGGTGATGGCGACGAGGGTTATCCCCGCGCGGATTGCTCCTGTGAGACATGGGTTCATGACTCCTTTACTTTCTTCGCTTCTTTGGAATCGTCTTTCTTGCGGTAGCTCGTTCCGTACTTCTTCTGAAACCGCTCGACGCGGCCTGCCGAATCCACATACTTCATCTTGCCTGTGTAGAACGGGTGCGACGCGCTCGAAATGTCAAGACTGTAAAGCGGATACTCCTTGCCGTCCGTCCACACGATTGTCTGCGAAGTCTTGGCGGTCGAGCGCGACAGGAAGGCAAAGTTGGCGGAGGCGTCTTGAAAGACCACCTCGCGATAGACTGGATGAATCCCTTTCTTCATGTTCGGTTCTCCCGTGTCGGTAGACTCGACAACAAACAGTCACGGCAAACGGCGGGCGCAGCGGCTTGCGATGTGAAGCCATTCTTGTGGAACGCGTTGCGGGGCGGCGGCAACGCGGTCCCACTGCGCCAGCATGCTTTTCGATACTCAAGGCCCGCGCGACCCAGCGCAGGGCTGCCGCCAGCATCCGGCGCACACAGCGGCGTTCGCGCCACGACCCAGGCGCTGCAAACGCGGACAGCGCTTCGGGAGTCCACGCGATGGCCGGCAGAGCTGCTTCCCGCGACCACAGTGCCTCAAACCCGTAGCGGCACAGGAAGATGCTCACTGACGACGCCAGCCCGAAAAAAAGCCCGAAGCCCCACAGCACCAACTAGCAGCCGGGCCAGGGACACAGATCGTAGGCCGTGCAGCCGCGCACTTCTTCCGGCGGGCGCGCTTTGCGGAAGCCGAACTCCTTCAGCAGATTGCCTTGCCGGCGCTGGACATCGCAGCCCCAGCACCACATCTGCTGATCAAGCAGGGTGGTCGGCCAGTTGTTTCTCCGTCTGCCTCTGCTGCCTGGACTGGGGATGTTCCGGCCCCGCGAGAAACGCCTGAGCATGTGCGGCCACGACATTCTCCTTGCGCACACTCATGTCGATTTCATCAGTGGATTATTCAAGACCAGGGCGGCAACGCCGCCGCGCGCGTCCCCCACCGCCAGGGCGCCATCATCCGGCGCCCAGGCGATGTGCGTCAGTTCCGTCGCGAGTTCCACACGGCACAAGGCACGTTCGTGCCGGTCTGGCTGCCACAGTATGACCTCGCCGTCGGCCGCCGCAGAGGCCAGCAACGGCCCCGCATGCTGGTACGCCAGGCTCGTCACCTTATCGCCGTGTCCTTCCAGCAACTTGGGCTTTGTGCCCGCCGGCCCGGCCCCAGACACATCCCACACGCAAGGGACCGGGCTGCCCCCCGTGGCGAGGTATCGGCTCGTGTGATCCCACGACAGTTCACGGACCTTGCTCGGATAGCCGGACATCATCAGGTCCTCGCCGGTGCGCATGATCCAGAAGTGAACCGTGCAATCCTGATCGCCGGTGGCCAGATGCTTGGCGTCTGGACTCCAGGCCAGCACCAGCTGCGAGCCCTGCCATTTGAGGGTCTGTAACGGCTCGGCGCGGTCGGCATGAAGCATGGCGATCTGCCCGTAGGCCGCCGACGCCAACTCGCGCGCGCCCGGCTTCCACTGGATGTCGGCAACGGTGCTGGGATGATCGGCGAACTCGCGTACCAACTCTCCGGCCGCGCTCCACAGGCGCACTTTTCGGCCGGCCGCCGAGGCCAACAGCGTCCCGTCAACGCTCCAAACGACGCGCTCAACCCAGGGGGCGCCGCCTTCAAGCGCGCACAGCATGCGGCCATCGCGCGCATCCCAGAGCTTGACCGAACCGTCCTGGCCGACGCTGGCCAGCGGGCCACTTTGTGGATGCCAGGCGATGGCGGTGGTGCCGAAGCCATGCCCCGGCCAAGCTGCGAAGTATGCGGCCGGTCGTGGCCTCGCACAAGGTAATGGGCCCGCCCACGGCTGCCGCCGCCAGACTGCTGCCGTCCGCCGACCAGGCCACGGCAATGGCGTGATCCCCGATGTCGGCTTGCCAACGCCTGGTCCACGACACGTCCGCTCGTGGTTTCTTCACGCCAAACATGACTTGAACCCCGCTTCCAGCCTGGTGCGATCCAGTTTTCGACCGATGAAGATCAGCGAATTGTGCCGCTGCTCTTTCGAGCCCCACGGCCGATCGGCCCGGCCATCAAACAGCATGTGTACCCCCTGGAAGACGTAGCGCCGCGCATCGTCCTTGATGCTGAGCACGCCCTTCATGCGGAAGATGTCCGGTCCGTGGGTTTGCAGCAACTCGCGCAGCCACTCATTCAGCCTGGTCGCATCCAGGTCGCCAGGTATGGTGATGCCGATGGACGAGACTCCCGCGTCATGCTCATGGTCGGGCTTGAACTCGTGGGCCGCCAGCGCGGCGTCGGCGCATACCTGCTCGGCCAACGCCGTTTGAAATTCATCGGGATGATGCTGTGTAAAGCGTGTTTTGCGATACGCCGAGGATTCTGGCAGCTTCTGCGATCTTGACGTACTGGTTCACCTTGGTCATGACGTCCCATTCTCCGCTCAGCGGACAAGGCCAAACTCAGCTCAGAGAAAGTCTACCAAACTCTCTGAGGAAAAAGTAGCATTGCCTGGATGCTCGGCTCGTTGGACGCGCTTCCGGCCTATTCCGGTTGCCCAGCGTTTACCCGCAGGTCAGCGGTTTGAGTTGGTCGCGCTCCCGACGCTGAACCATCACTGTCAAGTTCGGGGAACCGCATCGAAACGGGCTCTAACCCGAACGCGCCCGCAGCGGTGAGACACCGAGAGTTTGTGGAAAAGTCGGCGGGAGGGCCAAGGCGGCTGTCTCCATCGCAGCAACCCTAGAGACCACGCCAGAGACCATCGCGACGTAAACCGTTGCGGGAATTCGCGGAACAACGCGAGCGTGCCAGACAGAGGCTCACCATCTCCGTGAACCCCTGGGTCGAAATGTTCCTTGAAGCGAAAGATCACTACCCCCGGCAGGGATCGAACCTGCGACCTATTGTTTAGGAAACAATTGCTCTATCCACTGAGCTACGGGGGCCTGGGGTCATTCTACCCGGCCTCGGAAAAACCGTCCTGGGGTTTGGTCGCTGACCATATCCGGCAAAACAGGACAACAATGCGACAGTTCTGGTTCTCGGCGGGCCGTTGCCTTCTTTCGCATGTAAACCCGCTTTACATCGGCACTTCCGTTCGCAAATCCATCCCCAGCAAGACAACAGGACGCAACGCTCTTGCCGACTTAGGAAACCGATGCTCTATCCCCTGAGCTACGGGCGCGGCTGGCGGAAGGTGCTCTGTATTTCCATTGTATCTCCAGACTTGCAGCCGCATAGCATTTCGCGCGTGCGCGATAATCGTCGACGGTAGATCATGGATGACCGCCGCCAGCATCAGGAGATGATCCGCTTGCGCCGCTTGATGTAGTCCCAGACCACGTAGCGGTCCAGCTCCTTGCCGGCGGTGAAGAACACCCGGCCGCGCGTCGATTCCGCCAGCCGGTAGGCGAAGCGGACGTCCTCTTCCGACTGGTTCCAGCTCGCCAGCAGGAAGATGTTGATGGTGATGCCCTCGCGGGCGCACTGCCGGCCTTCGCGCATCGTCGCCTTCTCGGTCGCCGAGCTGGGCGGATACATGAGACGGAGCACCTCCCCCTCGAAGTGCGCCGTCGGCAGGCCGTCGGTGATGAGCACGATCTGCCGGTTGGGCGTGTCCTGGGCCGACAGGTACTTGCGCGCCAGTTGCAGCCCGTGCTGGATGTTCGTGAAGTGTGGATGGATCATCAGCTCGTTGATGTCCGGATCGCTCATGTCTGCCCTGAGGTTGATGACGGAATCGAATATCGTCACCGGCTTGGGCATGAGGGTAGCGATCTCGGAGAACTGTCTTGGCTTGGCGAAGGTGTAGACCTCGATGAACTGCAGGAAGTCGCCGGGATACTCGCCGCGGATGAGGCCGGCCAGCGCCAGGCCCATGCGCTTGACGTTGACGTACTGGGCGCCGTAGCGCATCGAGCCGCTCATGTCGAGCAGCACGGCGGTGGCGCACTTGGGGTTGTTGCGCGTGCGGTGGATGACGATGTCGTCGGCCTTCATGCGGATCGGCAGCCCGGGGCCGTCGCGGAGCATGGCGTTGATCATCGACCCCGGGATGTCCATGTGCGTGACCGAATCGCCGAACTCGTAAGGCTTGGTGAGCTGTAGCTCGACCGCCCCCTCGCCGAGAATCGGCCCCTGGTGCCGCCCGGAGCGCGAGCCTTGCAGGTCCTCGAAGATCTGCGTCAGCAGCTTCGCCTGGAAGAGCCGGTATGCCTTTGGCGTCATCTGGAAGCCCTGCTGGCTCTGCTCGATGCCCTGGCGCTCCAGCTCGGCCCGCAGCATTTCCTGAATCATCTGCTGCAGCTCGCCAAGCTGCTCGATGTCCCCCGGCTCGGCGAACTCCGCCAGCTCTTCAAGATCGATGAGGCCGACCTGGGCCGTCTTCATCGCTTCTTCAAGCTGCTTGAGCAACCGGTCGATGGCTTCCAGCTCCTGCTTGATCTCGATGGCCTGCGGCACGCTCATGGGCGTGCGGCCGGTGAACTCGTACTTGGCGGCCAGCTCATCGACCTGATACTTCTCGCCCAAACGCTCGACGAGCTGCAGGAGCTGTCGCGCGAACCGGCCCTGCTCGTCGCCGGAGCGGTACCAGAGCTGCTCGAGATCGTGAAGCTGCTCCTCCTGGACGGCCTGCTGGAAGCGCCGCGACAGGTTGGGCGGCGGCCGCATGCCGGCGGCCTGGTTTATGTAGTTGCCGCGGGCCTCGGCCTCGACCTTGCCGGTCTCGTAGGTTCGGAGGATCTTCTCCTTGCGTTGCCGCAGCATCTCCATCAACGCTTCGAGGCTCGGCCCGAGCCCCTTGATGCTGCGCGGATCGATGCGCACCGCCCGGGCCAGCTCCTCCTCGGTCAGCTCACGCGTGTTGCCATACAGCAGAAGATGATTGAACGCCGGCGACACGAGATCCGGCGGCGAGGCCGTCGGACTCGGAAAGTTCGCCGGGTCATACTTCTGGTAGGTATGAATGATGCCGCCGAGCGGCCTGGGGTTGGACATTCGACTTGCCCATGGCGTTTAGGGAAGAATCAGTTCCGGTTCTGGCGAGCTATCAGGCGACCTGAGCATTATACGCGATGCCGCGGCCGACAAGCGATTGCCAAGCAAGCGGATGCAAGCAGCATGTCCAGACCTCGTGCATTGTCGCGCGGATTGCTAGAATAGGGCCAGGGCAGCATGCGCCGACTTGGATCTGAAGACGGCAAGCGATCGGGGGCGCTGATGGATCGCGGCAACCATTACGAGGCGGCTTTCGAGGCGTATCTTCAGGAGCAGCGGCTCTGCTACGTGGGCGTGGACGAGTCGCGGCGCACCTTTCTGGGAGATCGCCCGGTCAAGAACCTTGACTTCATCGTTCTCGGTGAAGAGTTTCGTCTGCTGGTGGATGTGAAGGGCCGCCGCTTCCCCGGCGGTCCGCCCGGCAAGGAACGTCACGTCTGGGAGACATGGTCCACCATCGAGGACGTCACCGGGCTGTCGCGCTGGGTGGAGTATTTCGGTCCCGGCTACCGGGGCATCCTGCTTTTCATGTATCAGTTGCAGCCGTCGGTCGCGGTGGCGGACGGCACGCAAGACTTGTGGAAATGGCACGGGCAGCACTACCTGCTTCGCGGTCTGGACGTGGCCGACTACCGCCGGCACATGCGCCAGCGCAGCCCGCGCTGGGGCACCGTCGGCCTGCCGGGCACGGCGTTTCGAGACCTGGTCCGGCCATTCTCGGCATTCACCGATTGTCCGGAGGTCCGCGCCGAGAGCTGGCCCTTCCAGCGCGCGTAACCGATGGTCGTTTCGGTTCAGAATCATTCTTCTTTGTTGGTTTTCGTTTTCCAGTACCGGGATCGGCATGGCACGAATCAAGCTGGGAGTCTGTCTGGCGTCGCTCGGCTTGCCGCTGCGGCGCGGTCTGGAGGAGGCGCGGCGACTCGGGCTGACGGCCGTCGAGCTGCGCGTCGGCGGCGAGCTATCGCCGACCGGCCTGTCGCAGACCGGACGCCGCGAGCTGCGACAGCGGTTGCGCAGCCATGGACTGGAACTCGCCGCCGTCTCCTGCCCGCTGCGCTTCGGTTTCGATCGCCCCGAACGACTCGAGGAGCGCATCGACCATGTCAGCCAGTGCCTGAGCCTGAGCTATGACCTGGGCGGGCCGGTCGTGGTCGTGCAGACGGGGCGCGTCAGCGCGGAAAAGGACGACCCGCGCGCCGCCTTCCTTGCCGAGTCGCTGCAAGCGCTGGCCCGGCATGGCGACCGGGTAGGGGCCGTGCTGGCTCTCGAGACGGGGCTGGAGGCCGGCCGCGAACTGGCCGAGTTTCTGGTCCGGTTCGACACCGGTTCCCTGGCCGTCTGCTACGATCCGGCCAACCTGCTCATGAACGGCTTCGATCCATATCAGAGCGCCCGCGATCTGAAGGAACGGCTCGCGCACGCGCACGCCAGGGACGCCCGCTCCGCCGGCGCCAGCCGGGCCAGCATGGAAGTCGCGCTGGGGCACGGCGACATCGACTGGTTGCTGCTGGCGAGCGTCCTGGAGGAGGTCGGTTTTCACGGCTGCCTGGCCATCGCGCGCGAGACGGGTGACAACCGCGTCGCCGACGTGGCCAGCGGCGCCGCATTCCTGCGGCGGTTGTTCAACCTGGAGAGCAAGCCATGACGGCGCGCCCGGGGTTCGACGTGCAGGGCCATCGCGGCGCCCGCGCCTTGAAGCCGGAGAATACATTCCCCTCATTCGAGGTCGCCCTCGATGTCGGGGCCACGTCGATCGAGACCGACGTCCACCTCACGGCCGACGACGTGCCGGTGCTGGTCCACGACCCATGGGTGCACGAGGGCATCTTCCGCAAGATCGGCAACGGCGTCCCGGAGACTTGCACGCGGCCGCTCGTCCGGCAGCTTGCGCTCGACCAGCTGCGTGGCTACAGCGCCGATCGGAATCCCGATCCCGTTCGTTTTCCTCGTCAGAACGCCGACGTCACGCCGCTGGCACAGATGTTTGCCGAGGCGCGCGGCATTGACCCGTTCACGCCGCCGACTCTTGCCGAGCTACTCGAGTTTGTCGCGGCGTATGCCGGCGACATTGGCGAAAGCCTCGGCAAGAATGCCGAGCAACGGCAGCGCGCACGCCTGCTGCGCATCGACCTGGAGCTGAAACGAGTCCCGTTTCATCGCGAGTACATCGGCGACGACTTTGACGGCGTCCGGCCGGGCACTTTCGAGCGGCGCGTCGTTGAGGCGCTGCACCGCGCTGCTGCGCTGACACGCAGCAGCGTGCGCAGCTTCGATCATCGCTGCTTGACGGCAATCAGGGTACTGGAGCCTGACCTGGCGACGGCCGTGTTGCTGTCCGGAACGACGCCCATCGATCCAGGCTGGCTCTCGGCTTCCGTCTCCGGATCGTCATACTGTCCGGACTACACCTTCCTCGATGAGAGCCAGGTCAAGCAAGCCCGGCGGCACGGTTTGCGCGTGCTGCCCTGGACGGTCAACGATGCCGACGCATGGCGCACGCTGCTATCCTGGGGCGTGGACGGAATCACCACGGACGAGCCTGGCCAGCTGGCAGCCATGTTGCAGCACGGCCTGTGCCAATGACCGCCGCGTGCGGCACGCTGAGAGCTCATGGCCAAGAAACGCATCAAGAAGAGAACGGTCCGACTGATGCGTCCCGCCGATGCCGAGCCGGGCGTGTTTGCCATTGCCGAAGGACGGAAGCTGTCCTTCTACTATTTCCGGGAGCTTGCCAGCGACATCGGCGGCCGCGGCTTCCGTGTCCTTCGCCTGGGCACGACGGCTGTTTACAGCGTTCGCCTGGCCAGCGTCGCTGACACCACCTGCGAATGCATGGGCTTTCTCCGCATAGGCCGCTGCAAGCACGTCCTGGCCCTGCAAGCACTCATCAAGGAAGGGCTGCTGAATGCTCGTATGACGAATTAAACAGCCTTTCACTCTACCAAAAGCGAACGTTGCGCGACCACATCCGATGCGCGACCACAGAGCGGTCGAGCAGAAACCGCGCGCACGCGGATATGCCCATGATTCCAAGAGGCCTTTTCAGACCAGCGGCGTCAGGACTTCCTCGGCCGGTTCGGCCTCATCGACATGTAGCGGGAGATCGGCTTCTTCGCTGAGCGTGGGCTGGGTCGGGTCTGGCATGCCCTCGGGCCAGATGTGGAAGCCGCCGCGTGAAGTGAAGCCGAGGTTTTGCTCGGCCGAAATCTCCCACACACCCCAGATGCCCTTGCCCTCGTTGAAGCCCTTGTAGAAGACGTCGTGCTTGCCGAGGTAGCGTTTCGTCCAGTGGCACTTGCCATCGGCGAGTTCATATCGGCCACGGATGAGGAATTTTCCGACCCAGTCGCGTCCCTGGCCGGTGATCTGTCCGTGCCGAAATGTCAGGTGCAGCTCCATGAGATGTCGGCCGGGCAGGGCCGGCTGCAAGAAGAAGCCGGTCCAGGGGCCGCTGGGAAAGCGGGGGTCAGTCTCCAGTTCGATGGGCTTGGCGGCCATGGTGTCCTCGTCTGCTCGATGCCTTGAGGACATTATAGCAGCACGGCATGCCTACGCATTCACCAGCGCCGCCGCCGGTTCGATCCGTCCTTCGACCATGCGAACGACGCGATCGCTTTCCTGGACGATATCGAGGTTGTGCGTGACCATGACAATGGTGAGGCCGTCGTCGCGGTTGAGGTTACGGAGCACCTCGATGATGTGGCCGCCGTTGCTGGCGTCGAGGTTACCGGTAGGCTCGTCGGCGAGGAGCACGCGCGGGCGACTGATGAGGGCGCGGGCGATGGCCGTCCGCTGCATTTCGCCTCCGGAGAGTTCGCGTGGCCGATGGTTCCAGCGCTGACCCAGTCCCATGCGTTCCAGCATGGCCATGCCCTGGCGGCGCAATTCCTTGCGCCGCCCCCACCACGACCAAGCCGAGTTGGCGATCATGGCCGGCGTCAGCACGTTCTCCAGGGCCGTCATCTCCGGCAGGAGATGATAGAACTGGAAGATGAAGCCGAAGGTGTGGTTGCGCAGCTTGTCGCGCCCTTCCGACGGCAGGTTGTCGATGCGCTTGCCCTCCAGGTGAATCTCCCCCGAATCGGGCCGATCCAGCGTCCCCAGGAGATGCAGCAGCGTGCTCTTTCCCGAGCCGGAAGCCCCGATGACGCTGACGAACTCCCCCTCGTGGACGTCGAGGCTCAGGCCGCGCAGGACTTCAACCCTGTTGGCGTCCTTGCGATAGGTCTTCTGCAGATCGATGGCACGGAGGAGGGGATGCATCTTGGAACCTCGCTAGGAAAGCCGCTTGGCAAATTGAACGATTGCAATTGAGGAATCACTCGTACCTTAAGGCACGCACGGGGTGGAGCATGGCAGCGCGCATGGCGGGTAGCACGCTGAAGACGACGGCGATACCGATGGCGCCGATGTTGACCAGCACCAGCATCCAGATCTCGATGTTGGTCGGAATCTTGTCGAAGTAGTAGACCTCGCGATTGAAGATCTCGCCGCCGGTGATGTTGCTCAATAGATGCTCGATGGCGTTGATGTTGAAAGTCAGCGACAGGCCCAGTGCCGTCCCCATCCAGGCGCCGATGATGCCGAGCAGGAAGCCGTAGCCGAGGAAGATCTTCATGACGCCGCCGTTGGAAGCGCCGAGGGCTTTCAGGATGCCGATGTCACGTGTCTTCTCGGCCACGATCATCGTGAAGATCGCCAGGATGCCGAAGCCTGCCACGCCGATGATGAGAAACAGCAGGATATTCAGAATGCCCTTCTCGATGGAGATGGCCGCCAGCAGCGGGCCCTGCTTGTGCTCCCACGTCTCGACACGAACCCCGTCCTTGCCGAACATCTTGCGGAGTTCCTTGACCACGGCCGGCGCCGTGGCATAATCCCTGAGCTTGATCTGAATGCTGGTGACGCGGTTCTGCATGGTGCGCAGTTGTTGCAGATGCTCGAGCGGCACAAAGACATACTGGCTGTCGTACTCGCTCATGTCGGACTTGAAATAATCGACGACGACGAAGTTATCGTAGACCGGCATGAGCCGCTCGCCGCCGATGGTGGTGATGATGACCTCGCTACGGTCGGTGCCGAGCGGATACTTCTCGACGTACTTGACAGTGCCATTCTCGTCGGTGCCTGCTTTCTCGCGATAGCTGGCGATCAGGTTGCCCAGCACCACACCGCACGGGACCTTGATCCGCTTGGGGGTCCTGGCCGGAGGCGGCGGCTGCTCCGGATCCACGGGGGTGATGGCGCGCTGTTGCAGGTCCATGATGGCCTCGCGATACTCGTAGCGCTTGCGCGCTTCCGGCGATAGCTCGAACGAGAACTCGCCCGGCTTCGATCTCGCCTGCACCAGATGCTCCTTGAAGCCGCCGACCAGATTACGCGACTTGGGATCGACGCCCACGAGGTGCACGGTGCGGGTGACGCGCTCGCCGTTGGGCCAGGAGAACTGCATGATGGCGAAGACTTCCATGACCGGCGTCATCGCCTCGATGCGCTCGCTGAGAAATGGCAGCGCCCGGATTCTGGCCATCTTCTCGCCGGGATCCGCGAAACCTTCCATGGTGCTGGCTTCGATGACGATATCGGAAAGCAGCCCGTGCAGCCGATCCTTCAGCTTCGTGCTGAAGCCACTCATGACACTGTTGACGACAATGAGCGTCGCCACCCCCAGCATCACGCTGATGATGCATGCCAGCGCGAGATAGCGCGTCCGCAGGTAACGCCAGCACAGCAGCAGCTTGTACACGAAAGCCCTCCTTGGCAGTTTTTGTTTACGTTTCGCGGTCGCGCTCACTGTTCAGGGATGACTCGCGCCGCAGGAGGACTGCGAGCGCGAATCGTAAACAATGTTTATTGGGATCGCAGCAACGGAAACAAGATCACGTCGCGGATCGTTTGCGTGTTCGTCAGCAGCATCACGAGCCGGTCGATGCCGACTCCCAGGCCGCCGGCGGGCGGCATGCCGTGCTTCAAGGCGCGGACGAAATCCTCGTCCATCTTCGCCATCGAATCCTCCTCCGGCAGGCCGGCGAGCTGCTGCCGAAAGGTCGCCTCCTGCGTGATCGGGTCGTTCAGCTCGGTGTAGGCGTTGGCCAGCTCCATGCCGTCGATGTACAGCTCGAAACGCTCGGCGATGTTCGGGTTGCCCGCCTTGCGCTTGGTGAGCGGGCACAGCGACGCCGGATAGTCGTGGACGAACACCGGCCCGGCCAGCTTGTCTTCCACCTTTTCCTCGAAGAGATAATGAACAAGGACGTCATGATGCTTGCCGGCCGTAGGAAAGCCGGTCGCCTCGGCCGCCACGCGGACGCCGTCGGCATCGTCGATGGTCACGCCCACGTGCTCACGAAATAGCTCGGCATAGCTGGCGCGCCGGAAGGGGGGCGTGTAGTCGATCAGCCGCTCGCCGTAGGGCAACTTCAGTTCGGATTTCCCGGCCGTCAGCAATTTCACGCAGGCGACGATCAGCCCCTCGGTGATGTCCATCATGACGCGGTAGTCGCCGTAGGCCTGGTACAGCTCCATCATGGTGAATTCCGGGTTGTGCTTGGGGCTGATGCCCTCGTTGCGAAAAACCCGGCCGATCTCGAAGACTTTCTCGATGCCGCCGACCAGCAAGCGCTTGAGATGCAGTTCCAGAGCGATGCGCAGGTACAGCTTGATGTCGAGGGCGTTGTGGTGCGTGATGAACGGCCGGGCCGCCGCGCCGCCGGCGATGGCGTGCAGCGTCGGCGTCTCCACCTCCACGAAGCCGAGACCGTCCAGGTAGTTGCGGATCGCGCGAATGATGCGTACGCGGCTCAGCGTGCGCTCCAGTGTCTCCGGCGTGTACAAGAGATCGAGATAGCGATGTCGCAGCCGATACTCGATATCCTGCATCCCTTTGACCTTGTCAGGGTGCGGCAGGAGCGACTTGCCAAGCGGATGGAGCTTCGTTGCAAAGATGGTCAGCTCGCCGGTCTTGGTCTTGCCGAACGTGCCATCAACGCCGACAATGTCGCCGAGGTCGAACTCCTGAGCCAGCGCCCAGCCCTGTTCGCCGACCTGTTTCTGACCGATCATCACCTGCACATAGCTCGACCAGGCATCATCCTCGGTGCCGGCGTGCTCCTTGCTCTTCATGGCCCGGCGGGTGCGCTGGCCAGACCAGTCCTGGATCTCCAGCCAGTGGATCTTGCCGGCGATGCGTCGCAAGATGATGCGCCCGGCGGCGCGCACCTGCGGCCGCTGCTCCTCCGGCAGATCGGCGGGCAGGTCGCGGATCCTGGCAATGGGCAATGCGTTATCGAACCGGCCGCCCCACGGGTCCAGGCCCAAGGATTCGATGCGGCGCAGTTTCTCCGTCCGCGTGGCTTCAAATGCATCCGGTGTTTCGTGCGATTCCGACACGGCGACGGCCTTCGTGCTGAAGATTTCCAGGTTGCTGCGTCATGGCGAGATATGGATTCTAGCCCGTCCGCAAGACGTGTCAATCGCAACGGCGACGCGGCAAGATGGGAAGGCGGGAGAACACTGGCGCGAGGTCACTGACGTCGGCACGGCACGGATCAGCTCACCACGCGATTGCGCCCCTCGCGCTTGGCCTGGTAGAGCTTCTCGTCGGAACGGCGAATCAGCTCCTGGGGGCTGATGTCCGTTTCCCCCTGAGTGGTCGACACGCCAATGCTGATGGTGACCTGGTAGATGCGGTCCTCGTAGTGGAATTCCTTGGAACTGATGGCGGCTACGAGCCGGTCGGCCAGCTTGCCAGCGCCGTCAGCATTGGTTTCGGGAAGGACGACGGCAAATTCCTCGCCGCCGTAGCGGGCAAACAGTTCCTCCTTGCGAATGTTGCCCTTGATGCGGGCGGCCAGCTCGCGAAGCGTGAAATCGCCGCCCAGGTGGCCCAGTTCCTCGTTGATCGAGCGGAAGCGATCGATATCGATCATCACCAGCGACAACGGCCTGTCATAACGGCTGGATCGCGCCAGCTCGCGGTCAAGAAACTCGAGAAAGTAGCGCTTGTTGTGGATGTCGGTGAGGGCATCGATGATGGTCAGGCGATAAATTTCCTCATGATACTCGGCCTCGACGTTGCCGCCCATGAGAAAGCGATAGATGCAGTTGCCGACGCGCAAGTAGTCACCGTCCTTGAGTTTGCACATGGCAGCGGGTACGTCGTTGACATAGGTGCCGTTCGTGCTTTGCAGATCGACGGCATAGTAGCCATCGGCGGCTGGCTGGATGCGGGCATGACGGCGCGACACTGAATGGTCGTTGATGCGAATCTCGCACTCGTTGCCACGGCCGATGACCAGCGGCTGGTCCGATAACGTGTAGCGTGCTCCCATGCCCATGCCGGTAGGATAGATGTGCACCACGCAGGCATTGCGGTTGGTTACGGACACCGGCCGATCCGGGGCTGTGACCCAAGTCTCGGTTATTTTTTCCATGTGTCGAACTCAAGGCGAACCGGGAGAGTGTCGCGACGCAGGGAATCTCGCGTCCAGCAGCCCATTCAATCTTAGACCAGACAATGGTCAAATGCCAATGGCGCTGCCGGAAATCTGACACTTCCCTGGGATCGACGAGTGTGCGACGTATGTTGTTGACCTGGCGCCGGTTACGGCAGATTTACATTCTGAAAGCTCCAGGACCGGCGGTTTGACCAGCATGATCGCCGCCTGTCATGATACAATGAGCCAGTATGGCAGCCACCTACATCACGCGTCATGGCGTGATGCGATTTCTGGGGGAGTACCAGGCGATCGGCGATGCGGCCTACGCGCGCGGGCAAAAAGTGATTGTGCGCAGCGAGCGCGGCCTTGAAGTCGGCGAGATCCTGTGCGACGCCACTCCAAAGGCCGTGCAGATGATCGTGGAGCCGACACGCGGGCAAATCGTCCGCGTCATGAACGACGACGACTGCGCTCTGGCCCAGCGTGCCGGCCAGGCCGAATTGAACGAATTCGATCGCTGTACGGAGTTCATCAAGCAGCGTAAAATGCAGATGGAACTGGTGGACGCCGAGCACCTGTTCGGCGGCGAGCGGATCATCTTTTACTTTCTTGCCGAGAAACGCGTGGACTTCCGCGATCTGGTCAAGGATCTGGCTCGCGAGTACCGCACGCGCATCGAGATGCGGCAGATCGGCGTTCGCGACGAGGCCAAGCTGCTCGCTGACTACGGCGACTGCGGCAAGCCGGTATGCTGCAACACGCACATGCCGGTGATGCCGCCGGTGTCGATGCGCATGGCCAAGCTGCAAAAATCGACGCTGGACCCTTCCAAGATCAGCGGTCGCTGCGGCCGGCTCAAGTGCTGCTTGCGCTTCGAGCAAGACGTTTACGAGGAATTCCAGCAGCAACTCCCCAATCCTGGCACGCGCATTGTCACCGCCAATGGGAAGGCCCGTGTTCTGGCTCAGGAGATTCTGGCACGCAAGCTCCTGGTTGAATACGAGGACGGCCGCAAGATGGTCATTCCCGCCGAAGAAATTCTCACGAAACTGTAGGCCGTAGCTACTCTTGACCACGAATTGCAACTTTGGTATCCGGCCGGCATGCGATCGAAATTAACGTTGCCACACTGGCTTTGCCGGCGCGCGTTGCTGCTCGGTGGACTGCTGTTCGTCGCCAGCGATCGAGCGCGGGCCCAGGGTGGCTTGTTCGGCGTGACCGATGAGCGTGAGCCAACGGTATGGTCCGCGACCGGCCTGCGCATCAAGCTGAATGGCTTTGAGCCGCCTGGGGAGCCGCCGGCTGATCCCGCACCAGGGCAAGTCATCGCCAGTCCCACGCTGGGCTGGAGCGGGCAACTGGGCACGGTTGCCGCGGTGCAGGGCTTCGTCGGGCAGAGCCTGGGCATCGAGCCGCGCTTGACCGACGATTTCCGCGCGGGGACGCACTACGGCCTGGTCGTGCAATGTCCCATCCAGGCCGTTTGCGAGCCGACCAGCCAGAAGGTCATGCTGTTCTTTCAAGCGCGTGGCGGCTTTCGCTTCCTGGAAGAGCAAGGCAGCCATGTGCCCACCTGGAGAATATTGCCCGGCATCGAATGGCGCTTTCGCGAGAACGTACGGATGCGCGTCAGCGGCAACGCGGATGACCTGATTTCATGCTGGTGGCGGTATTGACGCTCTCGGCGACAGACCGCTTGGCGGCGGCCGGGTTGATTGAAAGTGTGGCCGCCAACCGGCGTTGCGGCGCGCTGAAAGGCAGCGTCATCAGGTCCTCAACCAGCAACCATTTGCCTTGCTGATAGAACTCCGATCGGAAGGCGCCGCCGCGCCAGCGCGCTTGCAAGCAGATGAGCCGGATGCGGAAACGCGTGATGGCATGTGCGAAGTCCAGCAGTGGATCGCCGATGTCGGCCCGGCAGCCAGTCAACTCCATGACGGTACGCCGGCCCGCGTCCACCGCTGACTCGTGTTCGTTCATCGGGCCATGCGGGAATTCCCACATCCCAGCCCAGCGTCCGTGCCTTGGCCGCTGTGCGACCAGCACGCGCTGGCCGCGTCGGCAAACAACGGCGACCTCCACCTGCTTTTCAATTATGGCGCGGCCGCGCCGCGGCGGGATCGACTCTTGCTGTCCCGTTCGTCGCGCCAGGCAAGCCTTTGCCAGGGGACAGCGCCCGCAGTCCGGCTGCCGCGCCGTGCACACAAGCGCGCCCAGTTCCATCAGCGCTTGA
This sequence comes from Planctomycetota bacterium, assembly GCA_016873095.1. Classification (GTDB taxonomy): domain Bacteria; phylum Planctomycetota; class Planctomycetia; order Gemmatales; family Gemmataceae; genus VGYC01. The sequence continues at coordinate 52,353 of VGYC01000012.1, forward strand.
TTGAAGTCGCCGGCGCCGCCGTCGGGCAACAGCATCTCGGCCAGTTCCCATAACCGAGCTTCGACATTGCGACTCGCTCCGCTGACCACGAACAAGCGGGACAAGACCCGGCGGCTATTGGCTTCGACGATGGGCATGCGTCGATCGAAGGCTTGTGACAGCACGGCACCGACAGTGTAGCGCCCGAATCCCGGCAGTCGGCTCAGCACCTCTGGATCATCGGGAATGCGCCCGTCGTGGTGCGAGACAAGGAGCCGCGCGGCACGAAGCAGATCGCGCGCTCTTCGATAGTATCCGAGGCCTTCCCAGTGGCGCAGCAGGTCTTGCTCTTCGGCACTGGCCAGGGCCGCGATACTGGGAAAAGCCCGCAGGAAGCGACCGAAGTAACGGACCACGGTGGCCGCCTGGGTCTGCTGTAACAGCACCTCGCTTAGCCAGATGGCATACGGATCGCGCGACTCGCGCCATGGGAGCGGGCGTGCATGAGCGCGGAACCAGCGCAAAAGATTGTGGCGCAGCTGTCGCCAATTGCCTGGAGTTGAAATCGGAGCACGGGCCATCACGCTGACGGGAATGTAAATCAGCTGCGGGAACGGCGTGTGTATTTTTCGAGGATCATCTTGGCTGCGTGAGAGGTATTCGCCTGGCTCTGCTTGACGTCCGGCTTCTTGGCCTCGGGCTTCTTTTCTTCCGTGGCGATCTCCTCCTTCGTTTCCGGAGGCGCATCCGGCAAGACATCCATCAGGGTCGTGCCGCCCGGAACCTCGTCACTGCTTGACGGGGAAGGGGTTGACGGTCCATCGTCCTGCAAAGCTAGCAGCATGGCGGCCACGTCATCATCGTTGCTGGAGGCTTGCTGAGCAATCTTGGCGGGAGGCGGAGTAGGTGTTGGCTTGTTCACGGGCACAGGAGCGCCCTCAACTTGCACGCGAAACTCGAGCGGCCCGACCTTCAGAATATCGTCATGATTCAGCTGCTGCTCCTCCTTGACCTGGGTATCGTTGATGAAGGTGCCATTGGTGCTGTCAAAGTCGCGGACAAAAACCTTGCCGTTCCGGACAAGTACAGCACAGTGACGTTTACTGATCATGGGGCTCGCCGGACGCAGATTGCACTGCGGATCACGACCGATCAAGAACTGTGCCAGGGTGATGGGAATCGCCTTGCCTTCGGATTTCCCGGGCGTCAGCACCACCAGACTGAGCTTCATAGACGACCTCGGCGCGAGAACGGGGAGAGCGACGACGCTTCCGATCGAGTGCAAAGGGCGTTTTGACTATTCTAGGTCAAGAAGCGAATTCCGGCCGGGCAAAATCCGTCAGCCGATGAATTAAGCCATCTGACGGAATTCAGCTCAGGGCGCAGACCGACAGGGCTGAAAGACTTTTCGACTGCCTAGAAGAGTACAAGTTGATTGTAGACGGACGGACGCACTTCGTGCAATCCGAAAGAAAGAACATTTCGAGTTTTTCCAAATGACAGTCGACACCAAGGTGAATGGTTTCGTCTCCGTCGTGCTTCGCCTTGGTCGAACGTGGAGCCGGCGTCGAGCCTGACGGTAGCGTGGCTAAACCAGCCCGTGCGGCTTTCGCATGCATCTGGAGTACGGGCCAACGCGTGACATGGCGTCCGTGATCACGGGCCGGTGGGTCGCGGCGCCGAGGGGATCTCCTTCGCCGACGCCTCTTCCAGGTTGGCCAGTTCCCTGGGTAACGGGAATGGAGGCGACGGTGGAAAATACTGGGGCTGATGCTTCAGGTACCAGGGCGAAGGCAAGGTCAAGCCTGCTTCGGGAACCCAGGTCTGGCAACCGCCGGCTGTCGTCGCCGTCAGACATGCTCCCGCCACCAGCCACAGCCAACCCCGATTCCGCTTCATGGCCAACCCCTTCGTGCCGCGCTCGATACGCGTGGATTAAAAGCTATCCTTTTCCTCATCGGTCCAGTCGGCGCGCCGCCTTGAGAGATTCTTCGCGAAGCCGGACTTTGCCTAAAGTTGCGCGCTCTAGGCCGTGCAAGACGCGACCCGCGAATTGCTATAACAACTCGAGCTTGCCCATCTTGACGGTCGAACACGGAGGAGCCATGACACTGCTTCTGGCGGGCAGGAAGCGCAAACGCGGCGGCCGGCCGCCCATCGCGCTGCATTGGCAGGAAGGCAATAATCCTTTGCCCGTGCGTCTGCTGCGCGCCCCGCGAGCGCCGCTGAGCCGCTTCGAGCAGCCGCATCCCTGGCTGGCGACCGGGCCGGCGGCCGAGCCGTTCGATTTTTGCGGGCATGTGCGGCGGCTGCTGGTCGATATCGTCGCTCGCTGCGCTGCCCTGGCCCACGTGGATGTCTCCCGGCTGCTCCTGGGCATGACGCGTTCGCGTAATGGCCGGCCCCACGGCCTGCAGGCACGCGTGACGCCGCTCCGCCTGTCGCCACGCGATCCGCGCCGCATCGACGGCGAGCAAGTGCAGCGCTATTACCTGGATCATCACGAGTTTTACTACTTGCTGACGTTTGTCCTGCCGCGTTTCCTGGACCTCGATTTCTCGGAGAAGCTCATCACGCTCTTCCACGAGCTGCACCACATCGGCCCGCGCTGCGACGGCGACCTGCGGCTCGCCGATGGCCGCTGTGCCTGGCACGGCCGCAGCCGGCGTCAATTCGACCAGGAAATGGCCCGCCAGGCGCGTGCCTACCTTGCCGGAAAGCCCGACCCGAACCTGCACGACTTTCTGCGGCTGACGTTCGCGCAGCTGCAACATCGCCACCAGGCGGTGGCGGCCGTCGAAGTTCCCCATCCCAAGATCATAGGTCCATCATGACAGCACCCTTGCGCACGTTCGTCGGCATCATGGTGTCGTTGCTTGTCGCGTCCCAGGTTGCCGGACAGGACAGGAAAACCCGCCGGCCCATCAGTCTCGACGATCTCGCCAGGATCGTCCGCGTCAGCGATCCGCAGCGGTCGCCGGACGAGCGGACCATCGTGGTCGTCGTCAGCCGGCCCAATTACGACAAGAACCGGCACGACGCCGAGCTGATGCTGGTGAATGTGTCATCGCGCAAGCAGCGCGTGCTGACGCGCGACCGGCAAGGCGTGATGCAGCCGCGCTGGTCGCCGTCGGGCGATCGCCTGGCGTTCCTGGCGGCTCATGGTGAGGACAAGAAGGCCAGGCCGCAGATCTTCGTGATGCCGATGAAGGGCGGCGACGCCCAGCGCATCACCGACGCGCCCGAAGGTGTCGCCCACTTCGCCTGGAAGCCGGACGGCAAGGACATCGCCTACGCGGCCCACGACGAACGGCCCAACAAGCAGTCCTACGAGAAGGGCGAGGATGCCTTCGAGATCGACGAGGGCAGCTTCCTCGACAAGAGCACGCCGACGCCGCTGCATCTCTGGCTGATCTCTTCGGAAGGCGGCAAGGCGAAACGGCTGACATCCGGCAAGTGGAGCCTGCACATGATGCCGCCGCCGGGGCCGCCGGCGTCGCCGCTGTCCTGGTCGCCCGACGGCGCCAAGCTGTTGTTCGTCAAGCAGGACCGGCCGCAATGGAGCTTCAGCGATCGCACGACGATCCAGGTGCTCGATGTCGCCAGCGGCAAGATGCGCGGGCTGACCGGCCGCAAGTCGCTGGAAAGCACGCCGTCCTTCTCGCCGGACGGCTCGCAGGTCGCCTACTGGTACTGGCGCGACGGGCTGATGTTCAGCCAGAGCGAAATCTGGGTCGCGCCCAGCGCAGGCGGCGAAGGCAGATGTGTCACGCGCGAGCTGGATCGGTGTCTGTATCTGTCGGCGTGGAATCCGCACACGAAGAGACTGGTTGTCGGCGGCAACGATCGCACGCAGACTTCGCTGTGGTCGCAGCCGCTCGATGGCCGCGCCCAACGACTCGATGAACTCGGCAAAGTGCAACCAAACTGGGGCTTTAGCGTTGATGCTCAGGTCGGTAAGAAGGTCGGCGGCATCGCGCTGACAGGCAGCGAAGCGTATCGCCCAACGGAGCTTTACTACTTGTCGCCGCGCGACGAGATGCCGCTACGCCTGACCGGTTTCCACCGCGACTTCGCCGACATTCATCTTGGCAAGGTCGAGACCGTCACCTGGCAAGGTCCGGACGACTTCGAGGAAAACGGCATCCTCATCTACCCGCCGGGCTTCAACGCGAAGGACAAGAAGAAGTATCCGCTGGTGCTGCTCATCCACGGCGGGCCGATGGCAGCATCCACCGAGGCGTTCTCGCTCTGGGGACAGCTGATCGCGGCACGCGGTTACTTCGTCTTCCAGCCGAATTACCGCGGCAGCGACAACATGGGTTACAAATACCAGAAGGCGGTGTTCAACGATGCCGGCGCCGGGCCCGGCCGGGACGTGATGGCCGGGCTGGAGGAGGTCAAGAAACGCGGCTTCGTCGATGACGCGCGCATCGCCGTCAGCGGCTGGTCCTACGGCGGCTACATGACCACCTGGCTCATCGGCAACTATCCCAACGTCTGGAAGACGGCCATCGCCGGCGCCGCCGTCACCGACTGGTTCGACTCCTACAACCTCTCCGACCTGCGCGTCTACGAGGACTACGTCTTTGGCGGCTCTCCCTGGCGCGACAAGGAAAAGGCATTCCGCGAGCAGTCGCCCATCACCTATGCAAAGAAGATCAAGACGCCGACGCTGATCGTCGCCACCACCGGCGACGCCCGCGTGCCCATCACGCAGTCGTACCGGCTGTATCACGCGTTGCGCGACAACGGCGTGCCGGTGCGCTTCGTCGCCTATCCGGTGTCCGGTCATTTCCCCGGCGACCCGGTCCGTCAGCGTGACCTGCTGCGCCGCTGGACGGACTGGCTCGACCAGCATCTGCAGAAGTGAAAGGCTGGCAATCTTGCCTGCCAAGAAATGGCGGCGCGGCCAGCCTACTTCTTCGGTACGTCCTCGACCCACACGACGCAGTAGCGCACCGCCCCGTCCCAGGCGCAGCCTGTCACCGCCGCTGGATGCAGGTTCGCCGTACGCTCGACGGATTTCTCTTTGAGTTCGGAGGCGGTTAGACCGGTGTCGATGGCCCACATCGCCTGCGCAGGGTTCGGCACCGACACGGCGGCAAACTTGAGTTCGCCCTTGACCGTGTAGGCCGCGACGACGGTCAGCCGCCGCGCGGCGGCCCGCGCGGCGTCGGCGCACTGCTTGAGCTCGGCGGCGGACAGGTCGCGGAGCATTTCTCCGGTTTCGGGTGAGCGCGCAGCGACAGCGGCGAATACCGTCGCCCCCTCGCGGAGCGTGAACGGTCGGACGGACAAGATTTTCAGCCCGTACTGCTTGATCAGCGCCTTGAAGTTGTCGAGGTCGGGGCGATACGTGTCTGGTCTCGTGTACGTGGGTATCACCGGGGACCGGAGCAGGCACGCTGTCCGCAACTCACCGTCGCGCTCGAATCCGCTGATGGCAATCATCCGATAGGACATGATACCAGGGTGCGCGGAGAGGGTTTTCTCGATGTCCGCGGTCGGTGTGTCCAGAACCGCGAGCCAGTCGGCGGCGCGCTCGTCTGTCGCGGCCACGGCGCCATAGACCGGCTTCGCGCCGACCTGCACGGCGTCCAGCCAGATCACCGAGTGCTTCGCCTCTTTGCGCTTGTCGAGCCAGCTCTGTGCCTCGTCCTTGGAGGCGTCGGTCAATATCTCCCAGCCTGGGATCCGGACCAGCGTGGCCTGCTCCGGAAATTCCACCGGCCTGAAAGGATCCCGTTTCGGCGATTCCACCGGCTTCAGGGGTTCCCGTTTCGCGCCGGCCGGCGGATCGGGTTGATCGGGAAGCTCCGTCGCAAGCCCCGGCGCCGGGTCGGTCTCCCCAAGAAAGACCCAGGCGAGCAAGGCGACCAGGCTAACCCCAATGACACCGGCCATGACCCCGATTCGCCGCAGGCGGCCCGGTGTGGTCCTCGTCCCCGGTTCGAGCTGCAGACTTTCCACTGCGAGGGTGTAGGGCCCGGTCAAGCGGGCGTCTTGCTTGCCCGCTCGGTGATTTACCGCGAGGGCATCATGCTCGACATGCTCACCCCGCGAATAGGCGTCAAGGGCGTCGGCGAAGGCACCGGCTGTCGCAAACCGGTGTTCCGGGGCCTTCTCCAGAGCCCTGAGGATGATGGCCTCAAGCGTCGGGTCGATCGTGGGGTTCGCCACCGACGGCAAGGGGGGCGGATCGCGTTCGATCTGGGCGAGCAGCTTGCCGAACGTCTTGCCCTGGAACGGCAACCGGTGGGTTACGAGCTCGTAGAGGATGACTCCCAGTGCATAAACGTCGGCCGGCGGGCCAATGGCGTCGTGGTCCCCGCCAGCCTGCTCCGGCGGCATGTAGGCTGGGGTTCCCATCGCCACGCCGGACATGGTGAGCCGCAGGTCGTCGGTGGCGGTAACCCGCAAGGCCAGCCCGAAGTCCATCACTACCGGCTGGCCCCGGCGGTCGATGATGACGTTCGCCGGCTTCAGATCACGATGCACGATGCGCCGGTCGTGGGCCTCAGCCATCGCCCGCGCGATCGTTTGCACCAGCGCGATGGCCTCCGGGATCGGCGGCGAGCCAGTGCGTCGCAACCGCGCCGCCAGCGTCTCCCCCTCGATGTAGGCCATCGTCAGGTACGGCCGAGAGTCCACCTCGCCGACCTCAAAGACCGTGCAGATGTTGGGATGGTGCAAGGTGGCGGCGGCCCGTGCCTCGGCCAGGAATCGCTCACGCCAAACGAGCGAATCGTCGTCAAACAGGCGGGGAATCTTGAGAGCGACGAGGCGATCCAGGTGCGGGTCGTGCGCCAGGTAGACCGCCCCCATGCCGCCCCGCCCCAGCAACGCTCGCAGTTCGTAGCGGCCGAACGGCCGGGGGAAGTTCTCGTCCCGCGCTGATCGGAACTCTTTGGTTCCTTCGAGGGACGGAGTATCGCGCCCCTCGCTCGCTGGGCTTTCGGCAGGTTTGCCGAGTGCGCGACTGGTAACGGGATCGGGCATGATGAATGGAGTGTAACGCTGCGGCGCGATGGCCAGCAAGCATTTTTTCACCACGCGCCGATGTTTTGCTGCGACAACGAAGAGCGACTGACAGTGGGTTAACTTCCCCGGGCCTTGCTAATCGCAAGGTTGCCGGAGCCGATCATTACCTTCCTCGCCGTCGGCAACGGCGACATCTATTACGACAAGGCGACGGACTGACTCAAGGTAGTCGCGCACAACATCGGCTCAGCGGCGGCCCAGGACATCGTCGTTCATTTCGAGGACCCTGCCGGCAATGTGCTCGCCCGCCGGACGATCCCGCTGCTGGACGCCCCGCTCGACCTGATGCCGAGGACCGCCATCGCCTGGCTGCCCATATCGCCGCGGTAGCGGCGGCAGAGTGAGATGTCTACGCCGTGAACTCTGTGTCGAATACAAAACGCGGATCGTACGTGATCCCATGCTTGACCAGGAATTCCAGGTATTCCTGCTCAAATGACTTCTTGGCGTGGTGTGTCTCCTGGTTCCGAACGTACGCCGCGACATTGCCTCGCAGGGATTGGCTGACGCTGAAGATCGCATAGCCGGTCTGCCAGTGGAATCTCCCTTGGCAGAGCCGTTGCTCGTTCAACCATTTCGACGAGGAAGCCTTCAGGTCGCGCATCACGTCGGCCACCGCGTGTTTTGTCCCGAGCGAAAAAAACAAGTGCGCGTGGTCCTCCACGCCGTTGATTTCAATGTGATGGCCGTCGTGGTTTTGGACGATACCCGCCAAGTAGGGAAAGAGCTGGTCGCGGACAACCCTCGCCAGGATTGCTTGGCGATGTTTCACGCCGAAGATCGCGTGGTAAAGCAGGTTGGAGAAGGTATGGGCCATGCGCCGCTCCTGTGTCGCCCCTTCCGGGGCTTGGGGAAATGATACGACTGTTCCCACGGCTGGCGCCGTGGGCTATCGTATACCGCCGCTCCGCGGTTGCGCGGGGCGAGCACGCTTCTGTCACCTTCTTCGTATCAGCGCTGCGGCCAGATCGGTGACTCTGAGATCTCTTGCCAGCCGCGGTAGCGGCGGCATACGGTAGCCCACGGCGCCAGCCGTGGGATATCGGCGTGCTCTTTTCCAAGCCCCGGCAGGGGCGATACAGCCCACTCTACGCCTGTGTCGCTCCTTCCGCGGCAGATCGGCCTGCTACCGCAGCCGATACCCCGCCGCATCCACGTGCGGCGTCGCGCCGCTGAGCAATTCCGCGACGAGCTTGCCGGTGGCGGGGGCCATGGCCACGCCGAGCATGTTGTGGCCGGCGGCGATGAAGACGTTCTCCATGAGCGGGCTGCGGTCGATGATCGGCAGGCCGCTGGCCGTCATCGGCCGCCAGCCGAGCCACTCCTCAGTGACCGGCTCGCCGAACGGCTCGCGCAGATACAGCGGGGCGGCGTGGCGCAGGATGTCGAGCCGGGCGCGGTTCAGCGTGGCGTCGTAGCCGGCGAACTCCATCGTCGAGCCGAGCCGATAGCCGGTGTCCATCGGCGTGACGGCGACGCGGTCCTCCTCGAAGATCAGCGGGATCGCCGGGCAGATGCTCGGCCTGGCCATCGTGATCGAGTAGCCCTTGCCCGGCTGGATGCGGACCTTGCAGCCAAGCTCCTTGTCCAGAAACGGCGTCCAGGCCCCCGTGGCCACGACGACGGCCTCCGCCGTCATCTCTCCCGCTGTCGTCCGTACGCCGCGGGCGCGCTTGCCATCGCGGATGAAGCTCTGGACGGCGCAATGCTCGCGCACCTCGACGCTGCGGCTTTCGAGAGCTTGCCGCCAGGATGCGAGCAAGCGATCGGGCCGCAGGTGTGCATCGTCTGCATAGTGCCAGGCGCCCGCCAGACCTGGTTTCAGCGAGGGTTCCAGGTTGACCAGTTCGCCGCCGTCGAGGCGCCGCGACGCGAGGCCGAAGCGCTCGCGCAGCAGGTCGTCAGTCGCGGCATAATGTTCCATGTGAGCCGGATCGCGGAAGATGAACAGCATGCCGCGCGTTTGCCATTCGCATTGCAACGCTTCGGTTTGCATCAGCTCGTCGTAGAGCCGGCGCGACGAGGCGAGCAGCGCTTGGATGGCCTGACCGGCGCGAAGCATGTCGTCGCGGTTGCAGCGGCGCAGGAAGCGAAACAGCCAGCCCCACAGCGCGGGATCGAAGCGCGGCTTGATGTAGAACGGCGAGTTTTTCTGAAAAAGAGAACGCAACGCCATGCCGACGGCCCCCGGCATGGCCAGCGGCAGGACATGGCTCGGGCAGACAAAGCCGCAGTTGCCGTGCGAGCAGCCCTGGCCGAAGCCGCCCTTGTCAAGGATCGTCACCTTCCAGCCGGCCCGCGACAGGTAATGGGCGCAGGCCGTGCCAATGATGCCGCCGCCCACGACGATGGCATTCCCATTCATGTGCAGATGCCCATCTGGAAAGGATCAGCGGGATCGAGGATCAGCGTGGCCTCGGCGGTGACGTGGGCCGTGCCGGTAACGCGCGGGATCACGCGGCCATCCTGCACGCGGAACGTGCCCTCGAAGACGCTGCCGATGATGCTCTCCTGCCGCCAGACCTGTCCCTCGCAGAGCTTGCCATCGGCATGCAGGCAGGCGAGCTTGGCGCTGGTCCCGGTGCCGCACGGCGAGCGATCATACACCAGGCCCGGACAGAGGACAAAGCTGCGGCCATGGTTCGCCGGATCACATGCCGGGCCAATCAGCTCGATGTGGTCGATCTCGCCGCCGTTCGCGCCGGTGACGCCCTGGCGCGGCAGCGCGTCGCGCATGCGCCGGGTCAGCAGCATCAGCGTCTCGAGTCGGGACAGCGCCAGCTCCTGCCCGTGATCGCTGGACAGGAAGAACCAGTTGCCGCCCCAGGCCACGTCGCCACGGATCGTGCCGAAGCCTTCCACCTGAAGTGGCACGTCCCTGGCCAGCCGATAGCTGGGCACGTTTTCGATGGTGACGCGGTTGTCGCCGTGATACTCGATGGCGACGATGCCGACGGGAGTTTCGAGCAGATGGCGGCCGATGCCGATGCGGCCCAGATGCGCCAGCGTGACGGCCACGCCGATGGTGCCGTGCCCACACATGTGCAGGTAGCCGACATTGTTGAAGAAGATGACGCCGGCCGCGCAGGCCGGATCGACCGGCTCGCACAGAATTGCGCCAACGATGACGTCGGAGCCGCGCGGCTCGTTGACGACGGCCGAGCGATAGCCATCGAAGCGGCGGCGAAACACCTCGCGGCGCTCGGCCATGGTGCCCTGACCGAGGTCGGGCCCGCCGCCGACAATGACTCGCGTCGGCTCACCGCCGGTGTGGGAATCGATCACCTGAATGCGAATCGCAGTCGTCATGGTTGCACAGCCTATTGTGTCTCGGCATTCAACATGACCCGAAAGGCGAGCTGCGGGACTTTCTTGCGATGGATGCCGGCCGCGACCTGCGTGCGTAGCGTCACCTGTGCCTTGTCGAGTCGGACCAGCACTTCGGCGGGATCGCAGGGGCCGGGCAACGTCGGCGCAACCGTGACGAGCAACCGCGACTCGTCCGGCGCGGGCTGAACTGCGACCACGCCCATTTCGCGGAGGAGGTCATCATGGCACTCGGCCGCGAACGCGTAGTTAATGGCCTCGGCGACCTGGGCGCAGAGCTGGTGCGTCTTGCGGCCCCCCTTCGTGCGTGCCGCTTGCCGCAGCTCGTCGCGCGGATCGATTCCGTCTTCTGCGCCCGGTTCGGCCCGCAGTGCTTCCATGCCGCGTCGCGATGGTTTCAGGCGTTTCTTGCTCATGATGGGGATTGTACACGCCGTGGCGGAAAACCAAAGCTTCCGCGTCCGGACGACACGATCTGTGAACCCCGGCAACGAATTCGCTGTCCCGAGCTGCGCGGCAAGTCATTGTCGTGTCCGCGATTAGACGAAGCCGCGGTAGGTTCTCAAATTCCCTGCGTGCGGCATATTGGATTGCGTTGCGCTTACGAGTTTTACACACCCACGCGCGCCCCTTGGCCGCTTCAACCCAGACTTACTGAGAAGTTACAAGCCGCTATATGCCGGATTCGTTGCCGGGGTGCTGAGAGGGGGGTGGCAAGGCAACGAATCCGCAGCACGCCGGGTCACAAGCGGCTCACTCGTCCCAAACGGCCGCTTCTTCGCCGTCGAGGCGCAACGTCAGGCACTTGGCATTGCCGCCGGCCTTCAAAAACTCGTCCAGTTCCACTGCAATCGGTTGATAGCCCCAGGCCCGCAGGTCGGCGGCGAGCATGTCGCAGCCGGTGTTGACGATGACGTGCTTGCCGACGACGACGGCGTTGCAGCCGAAGCGCACGGCCTCGTCCTGGTTGACCGGCAGGAGCCGCGATATATGGCTTTGCAACACCTTGCAGCCGTAACGGTCGAAGGCATCCGGAAAGTAGATGGCCTCGCCCGGGGCCAGCGGGCAAAAGCAGGTGTCAAGATGGTAGAAGCGCGGATCGACCAGTTCCAGGGGCAGCACGAGCCGCTGCAGGATCTTGCCCAGGTATTGATGACCGCCGACGTCGCTGCGGATGCGGTAGCCGGCGAAAAGCGTGGTTCCGCAAAAGAGAGCGTCGCCGGCCCCCTCGAAGTACACATCGGGCGGCAGATGTTCGACCTGAAATCCATGCCGCGCGAACCAGTCATCGAAGTACGGCGTTTCGCGGGCCCGGACGCCATGCCGGAAGCGCGAGCTGAAGAAACGCTTCTCGAAGACGAGCCCGGCGTTGGCGGTGAAGACGAGATCCGGCAATCCCTGCCGCGGCTCCATGAGCTCGACGTGCACGCCGAGGCCCAACAAGGTTTCGTGGAGATGGTTCCACTGCGACTTCGCCTTGTCCGGCGCGCTACCGCGCGAGCGGCTCATCCACGGGTTGATCTCGTATTCGATTCCGTAGAAATCCGGCGGGCACATCAGGATGCACGGGGTCGTCATTGATGAAGCCCGTCAATAAAGGAGCGCGGTCAGCTTGTCGCGGTATTCGTCGGCCAGAGCGCTGCGGACGCCGATGATCTGGAAGATCTTGACCATTGCTTCGCGCACACGGGAGGAGGCAAGTGCGTGATCGAGTTGCCCGGCGGCAAGCAACTGCTCCAAGGCTTCCGGATAACGGCCGGCAGCGGCCAGGACACAGCCCAGCTGATAAAGCACGGTTCCGTTCTTTGGATCGGCGGCGAGCCGGCGGCGGGCTTCCTCTTCGCTTCCAGCTGCGCCGGCCTGCTCCCGCAAGAACAGTCGCGCCTGTAAACGTTCGGCTTCCTCGGCCAGCTCGCCGGTTGCGGCAACATTCTCCAGCACCGCGCGCGCGTCGGCGTCCTTGCCTTGCTCCGTCAAGACACGAGCCAGACCGATGGCGGCAGCATCCTGAGCGCGATCCAGAGCGAGTGCATCGCGGTACAGCTTTTCGGCCTCGGCCGGGCTGGACTTTTCCAGGACCGTGGCGTCCTTTACCAACCGATCCGCCTCCGACGGCGCCAGCCGGTCAAAAAATGCGCGCATCTCCGCTTCGGAAAGCAAGCCTACAAAATCGAGGAACGGCCTGCCGTCGCGAAAGGCAATCACGGTGGGGATGGACGAGACGTCATAGTCGGCCGCGAGCTCCTGGGCCTCGTCGATGTTGACCTTGGCCAGCAATACGGCACCCTGTCGCTCGTTGATCTGGCGTTCGAGCAACGGCGTCAGCGCCCGGCAGGGTGCGCACCACGGCGCCCAGAAATCGACGACGACGGGGATCTCCCTCGAGCGCTCGATGACCTGGGTCTTGAAGTCGTCCGTGCCGACGCTGCTGATCCAAGCGGATTTCGCCATCGCTGTCTCTCCAGGAAGTTGCACTGTCGGCAGTTATCTTATCGAGATGAGTTGCGAATGGGCGTCGGCCTCGGTCGGCTCGGTCATTGCACGTAGAGACAGGACGGCATATTGCCTCTTCACCGCCGCGTCCTGAACCCAATCGTGGCGCAAGACGGCTATCAGCGCTGCAATCAGCAAGATGTTGGCCCAGACATAGGCCCCGTAGACCTGCGCCAGCCGGCCCAGGCGATCATGACCCGGGAAGAGTCCCGAACTCGTCGCGGTCATGAGCAGGAATACGGCCGTGAGCGTGACGATGATGTGCCAACGCAAATTTACGCCCGGCCCGCAAGCGAAAAGCACGTAGCTGAGCACCGCGAAGGGAATCAGCATGGTCACGCAATGGTGCTTCCAGGTGCGCTCGGAGAAGAGCAGCATGCCGATGGCGACCACGCTCGCCTCGGCCAGCAGCAGCCAGCCAGTGCGTGTCGTGATGGGCCGCCGGCAACTCCACATGACGAGCCCGGCGAACACCAGCATGCACGCGCGGATGATCCAGGATAGCGTCTTGCGCTCCATGCTCAACAGGTTGTGATACTCGACAGGAACGACTTCCGTGTAGGTCTCGACGACGAACGATGGGCTTTGGCTCGCGAGGCGATGTACGAGGCCGGGCAGTGACTGGTTGGCATACTCGGTTGTGACCTTCCCATCCATCAGATAAGGCCGTACCATCGTATCCGCCCAGCTTCGCAGGCAATCGACGTTGTGCGACATGCCCAGGAACAATCCGGGGACCACGAAGAAGAAGAGGACCAGGCCAACACTCGCGCCCGTCAGCGCACACCAGGCGCGCTTCCACACGAGATACGGCAAGAACAGCGCCGGCGTCAACTTGCAGGCGATTGCCAGGGCCAGCAACATGCCCGCCTTGAAGTCATGCCGCAGCAGCAAGACACACAAGAACGCGACCACGACGAAAAAGATGAACAAATTGACGTTGCCGTGCGTCAGGTCGCCGGCCAGCAGACGTAGGCCGAGCACCAGCACGAGCACCTTGCCGAGAAAGGGAACTGGTGTGCCATCGCGCTCCAGCACGCGAAAAATCCAATGAAGCGCCAGCATGGCAATCGCGCATTTGAGATAGAACCAGACCATGGCGCCGACGTGGTGAGGCAGCTTTGCCAGCGGCATGAGTATCAGGGCCATGATGGGCGGATTGGGATAGTGATGCTTCTCCCAGATATTCGCGCCGTCGGCCAGGTCGCGAAGCTGATTCTGCCAGCGATAAATCGCGGATCGGAAGCCCTGCGGATCGTCGGCGACCTTGCGATAGTACGACACGCTGAGAGCGAGGAAGAATACCGCCAGCGCCAAGAACAGCCAGTTGTGGCGCGAAAGTGACGATGGTATGACAGTGCCCCTCATTACAAGCGCTCCGGCCACCGCTTACTGTCATGAACTACGAGTGCCATGACCATCGCCTTGCGTGGCCATGTGGATGAGTGGCATAACCATTTGCCTGCCTGCCCACTGCTTGCCATGCCCAGGCCAAGGCCGTGGGAGATGGCACCCGGATCGATATCTGAAAGCGGCGATCCAATCTACCTTCGCCGCGACCGGCTTGTCCATGTTGACCGTCAAAATCGGCACTACCGGCTTGCCCGGGCTGCCCAGAATGCCGATTTTCCTTGGCGCGATGGCGTATCTTCTCGTAACGTGAAGACATGCGCGACCCTTTCGATGCCTGGTATGTTCGCCTGCCCGATGGCCGGGTCGTCCGCGCCAAGACGACGGCGTCGGTCCGCCATCACGTCGAGACTGGACAGATTCCCGTGGATAGCTGGGTCCGCCGCCGCGGCGACGAGGCTTGGTCTTCCCTCGAATGGACCACCGAGTTCGCCGACCTGGTGACTGCGAAGCGCAAGGAAGCTTCTCGGCCAATCGAAAGTAGCGGACTCGAGAAGGTCGCCGCTAGCAATGGTCCACCGCGCATCCGGCACGAACTGCACACAGTTGGCGTCAGCGGTCTGGTGGAAGAGTTGCTCACGGCCCTGGACAGCACGCTCAATCAACGCAAGCTCGTGATGGCCAGCTTCACCTGTCTGGCCGTGAGCGCGACTTTGATTGCATCCAGACTGGTGGGCTTCTGGCAATGGGAGACGCCCTGGTGCTGGGTGGGGTGGTTCGTCACCGGGACCTTGCCAATCCTTATTCTGGCAGTTGGCACGGCGCTACTGACGCAGATCACCGTCATCGAGTTATCGCAGTTTCGGCAGCCGCGTTCTCAAGAGATTTACCCCCGGCTTGTGGTGTTTTCCAGTCGGATCGCAGGCTGTCTGATAATCATCGGGGGAGGCGTACTGGTTACCCTGGCCGGATTGCGATTGCTGCCCGGCTGGGTGGCATCAAACGAGGCGGTTGAACCGTTGCCGGCGCTTGCGGTCGTCGCGGCCCTGGTTCTGGAAGTCCTCCTCTGGCCGGTCATCGGACTTTGCCTCTTGCTCGGCCCGGTGGCGGTGATCGAAGATGCGTCGCTGCTTGGAACAATCGGCTTGTGGTGGTCGCTAGTGCGGCGGAATCTGGCACGTGTGTTGCTCTATCAGGGATTGGCGCTGACAATCGCGGTGATAATGAGCGTGCCCTTCTTGCTGCCCGTCTGGCTAGCAGCCTCGCAACGACTCGACGGGCAGCCGGCGCTCATCACGCTCACTCTGCTGATGGGAGTTGCGTTGACGCCACTGTACGCGTACCTGGTGGTGGCAAACGTGTTCATCTATCTGAATCTGCGGTACGAATTCTCAGTGAGCGAGCGGGAATAGGTAATCGCTGTTCTGGTTCCGGCTGGGGCAGACGGGTACCGCCTTTGAAAAACAAATCGCCGCTTGCGATTCCGTGCAGAACCGCAAGCGGCGACCAGATCATGTACCTGTATTACAGCAGCTCGGTGATCGGCTCCCGGTCGTCGAGGATGTACATCGGACGGCCGGTCTGATTGGGGAAAGTCTGTGACGGGTCAATGCTCATTGCACGGTATAGGGTGCTGAGCACTTGCGGCACGGTGACCCTGCGGTCGCGCGGGTATTCGCCTCGAGCGCTCGAAGAGCCGATGGCTTGCCCCATTCGCATTCCACCGCCGGCGACCATGGCGGACATGACCGGCGACCAGTGGTCGCGGCCCGCGCTGCCGTTGACTCGCGGCGTGCGGCCGAACTCACCCCACATGACGACGAGCACGTCCCGGTCCATGCCGCGATCGCACAGGTCGGACACCAGATTGGCAACGCCACGATCCACCTGCGGCAGCTGCGACCGCAATGTGGTGAAGTTGCCACTGTGCGTGTCCCAGCCGCCGATGGCCAGGGTGACGCAGCCGACGCCAGCCTCGACCAGCCGGCGCGCGGTGAGGAACTGCTCGACGCCCTGGTAGCGGTCGCGGACGCGCGGGTCTTCGCGCGTGTTGTCCAGGGCCCGGCGCACCGTGCCCGATGACACCATGTCGAAGGCGCGGCTGGTGAACGCGTCCAGGCCGTGCATTGTGCCGGAGGCATCGATCTCGCGGCGCACGTCATCGAAGCGTGCCAGCAGGTTACGGCGATCGCCTGTGCGGTTCTCATCGACGTTGCCAGGCCGGCTCAGGTTCTGCAGACCGTCGCCGCTCGGATGGAACGGGCGATGCGCCACGCCGAGATACCCGGGTTCGGTGCCCACCGTCATACCACGCAGGCTGACGAAAGGAGGAACATCGGCGTTAGCGTCGCCACGCAAGCGGGAGACGACGGCGCCAAAGGAGGGATGATGCGCGGTGCGGTTCTCGCCCTCGCTGTAGCCGGTCGTGACCAGCGAATCAGAATGTTCATCGACCGAGACGATCGAGCGGATTGTCGCCAGCTTGTCGAACATGCGAGCCTGCATGGGGAAGTGCTCGCAGATCTGCACGCCGGGCACATTGGTGGCGATGGGCCGAAACTCGCCGCGATATTCCATCGGCGCATTTGGCTTGAGGTCATACATGTCCATGTGGGAAGGCCCACCGGGCAGGTAGATCATGATGGCTGCCTTCGGCGAGGACGACGTCTGCGTGCCGCGTGCCGGATTGGCCGCCGCGCGTGACCGCAGCATGTCGGCCAGCGTCAGCCCGGCGCCGAACGCGCCGATCTGCATGAATCCACGGCGAGAAATGCCGTCGCAATACTTTTGCTGGGCGCCCCAGATCGTCAACATGTTGTCTCCCCCCTTGACTGGAACAACGACACACTTGGGTGAACTGCCACAATCCTACCGGAAGCTCGGTATCTCGGCAACACAATTATCGACGCATTCGATGGCTGAGAGTTTCCTCGCAGGCAGCGGCTGTCAGCCTTGGTTAATCGTCACAAGTAGTAATGGCACGGTCCCATTGACAGTCATTCCTTGTCGCCGCCGGGGCCGCCTTTGTCCCTCGGCCCGACCTTGCTCTTCGGGCCTTTGGGTCGTTTGCTCTTGAAGTCGCCGAAACCGCCGTCAAGATTCTCGCGTGTGAACAGCGCCTCCAGATCGGCGCGGGTGACGAAGCCTCGCTTCTTGGTGTCAGCCCGATCCAGCAGGCCGTGCAGGCGCTTGTCGATCATTTCTTCCTTGGTGAGCTTACCGTCTCTGGACTTGTCGAAAACCATTAGCTTCTTGACGAATTCCTCGACTGTCTCACTGTGGAACGGCTCGCTCTTACCACGTTTCTTGCCCTTGGGTTGGGCCTCGCTAGCCGGTACGAGCAGAAATGCCGTGGCCAGCAAGCTGGCTGAGAAGAGCAACACTCGTGGTAGCATTCGCATGAGATTCTCCCAGACAGCTTCGTGAATTGCAGGACGACCTTAACCATTCTTGTCTGCCGGACGTTCTTCCGGCGTGACGCCGAGGACAATGTCGAAGTTGGCGCGATGCTCAACAATGCGCGACTCAGGGATGCGCCGCCATTCAGCGCTGACCAGCTCGCGCTCGATAATGCCGCCCAGGCGGCGGTAAAGAAAATCGCGGGCGTTGGCCGGATGACCGCTGATGAACAGCTGCGTCGTTAGCAACTCGCGGTCGCCGCGTTTCACCTTGACGTGAATGTGGGGGCAACGGCCAGGATAAGGCACAGGCTTGACCGTGCGAAAGCGATACTCGCCGCGACGGTTGGTCGTGAAACGGCCGAAGCCCTGGAAATTGCGATCCCGGTTGCGGCCATTGGCGCTACGTGAGTGCAGGTAGGCGCCGTTGCCGTCCACCTGCCAGATTTCCACGACCAGGTTGCTCAGGCCCGAGCCGTTGCGGCTCAGCACGCGGCCGGTCAAATGCGTGATCTCGCCAACTGCCGGGGTGGTCGAGTCGCCGGCCATGACCAGGTCGTTGTCCGTGTCGAGGGGCAGGCGGTCCGGGTAAAACAGTCCCTCCTCCACGGCCGGCGTCCGCCACAGTTCTTCAGCGAACGCACCGGGAACCAGCCAGGCCGCCGCGCCCAGCGAGCCGGCCATCAATATCTGCCGCCGCGTCAGCCCTTCGTGAAAATACATGATAAGTCCTCTCAGAAATGTACCGTCCCCAAAGCTTCACCTTATCATAGATGCGGCGTGGCCCGCGCGAGAGCGCTCTCACTGACGCAATTGAAATCCTCGTTGACGGTACGACGAGGCGCACGGCCCCCTAGCGTGCGACGCGCGCCGTCAGGTTGCCGACGATGATGCTGCGCACGACGGGGTCGTCGTCAATGTTGGTGTGGCCGAGGCTGCTGCCCCAGCTGGTATTGGTCACATTCACATTACTGGCGCCGGCAACGCTGTCGCCGCGAATCAGCCAATCACGGCTCTCGAAGATGTTGTCGTGGTAGCTGGTCCCCGGCGGCAGCCGCCGCTCCGAGCTGATCTCACGGTGCGTGACGGCGTCGATGTAAGCAGTATAGCGCAGCGTGAAGCGACTTCTCAGCGTCGCATCGACCTGGATGCCGCGCGCCAGTTCATAGGTGGCCCCGCCGCCCCAGCTGTAACCGATGATCGCAACATTGCGGACGTTGCGGCGCTTCACGGCATTGGATACCTCCACATAGGCTGATCCTCCGCCGGAAGGGGCAACCTGGTCGTGTCCGAAGATATGGACATCAAAGCCGCGTTGGTAGAGGACCGTGGCAATGGTGAAAAGACCCAGGCTTGGGTCGCCGACATTTGCTGGATTCTGCCCCCTGCCGCCGATGGCGACGACCACGCTGCGAAACGTGTGGAACATGACCTTGTCGCTGGCCGTCCCACCCGAATCCGAAACATTGAGAGTCAAGCCTGCCGGGTTGCTGACGCTTGTAAAAGCGGCGCCGACGTATTCGACCCAGACCGTCTTGGCCGTGAACACGTCGCCGCTCAGAATCTGCTGTTGCTTGGTCTGGCTGGTCCAGACTTTCAGATTGGCGTTGAAGGCGAGGGTCGCGGTACCGACGGCGGCGACATCGACGCGCACCAGATCGTCATCGCTGCCGGCAGAAGCTCCCATATCCAGATAGTCGGCGACGCCATTGGCGTTGTCGTCGTCCCGGTTCATGCGAATGCCGGGACCGACGTCGAGATTCATTTCCTGACGCTCGGCCACGCGGAACTTCGTGAACTTGAAATACTCCGTCACCGGCCGATATGCCGTCAGGTTCGCCGTTGCTGGCACGGTGCGTTCCTCCAGCAGTTCGACGCGCGGGGTCGCTCTCGTGGGACGTCTTGTCATCGAAGACTCCTTCATTCGTATTGTATGTGGGAGGCTGCCGATGGCTGGCGCGGCGCCAGGCCGGAAACGGCAGATAAATCGCGATGGATGTGACGTTGCGCCATGAACTGCGTCCGGGCGACCTGGGACGCGTGGTTTCCTTTCACGGGATCGTCTACGCGCGCGAGCACGGTTTCGACAGCACCTTCGAGGCATATGTGGCTGCCGGCCTGGCAGGGTTCGTCACTGGTCAGCGCCAGGGGGACCGACTGTGGCTGGCCGAGCGCGAGACAACGCTGGTCGGCTGCATTGCCATCGTCGGCTGCGGCTCTGCCGAAGCACAGTGACGCTGGTATCTCGTCGATCCCGACTCGCGCGGGCTTGGACTCGGCACCAGGCTCCTGCGCGAGGCAGTGGCCTTCTCCAGGGCCCTTCGCTACGAGAGCATTTGCCTGTGGACCGTCAGCGCACTGACAGCGGCAGCAAAGCTCTATCGTGCCGCCGGCTTTCAGAAAGTCGACGAAAAGGCAGGCAGGCCGTGGGGCGTGGATGTCGTTGAAGAGAAATACCTGCTACGGCTCGAAACATAGCCGAACGCGTGTCCCGTCATGCCACGACGCCACGGCGCGAGCCAGTTGCGTTGCTGGGCCGGCGGGGGGGGGCAGGCGCGGGGCCGCGGGGTGACGGGATGACGCGACGCGGGCGCGGAGAGGCCG
>VGYC01000013.1 GCA_016873095.1 Planctomycetota bacterium
CAATATATCCCCGTTTGGTTTGGAGGATGGTCGAAAAATTCTGAAAAAAACTGCAACCGCGGGCTTATTCTTACGAAGTCGAGAGTTCTGCGGGGGAAGAGATTTTTGCCCCTTGGTGAGAACCGAAAAAAGACTGGCTCGTCGTACATCGCAACGGGCTCCCCACGATCACTTCATCCTTGCATGTCGCCGTTGCAGCCGCCACAATATCGCTACATCGGAAAGTAACCAATAACCAGGACGCGATCATGAGATTCGCCGCAATTCTCTCCATTGCAGCCTTGACGGTCTCCGCGCTGTTGGCGCAGCCTGCCGGTGATGCGGTGTTGCCCGTCGGCGCCGACGGCAAGCCGCTCAACCTCGATTTCGAGACGGGGACGCTCAAGGACTGGACTGCCGAGGGAGACGCCTTCAAGCTGCAGCCGATCAAGGGGGACACCGTCTTCCCGCGGCGCAACGACAGCAAGAGCCAGCACCAGGGGCAATTCTGGATCGGCACGTACGAGCGTTTCCAGGACAAGCCGATGGGCACGCTGACTTCCATGCCCTTCAAGATCACGCACCCGTGGGCGTCGTTCCTGGTGGGCGGCGGCCCCTGGCCGGAGACCTGCGTCGAGCTGGTCCGCACGGACACCGGCACGGTCTTCTTCCGCGTCTCCGGACTCGAGGAGGAGAATCTGCGGCGCGTTGCCGTGGACTTGCGGCAGTACCTCGGCAAGGAGATGTTCATCCGGCTGGTGGACCGGCACAGCGGGCACTGGGGCCATATCAACTTCGATGACTTCCGCTTCCACAAGGCAGAGCCGAAGGTGCCGCCACGGCCGAAGCATCACCTGCCGCAGGCGCTGGACACGATCAAGTTCGCCGGCTTGCCGCCGAAGAAGGCCGCCGCGGCCATGACCGTGCCGGACGGCTTCCGGGTGACCCTGTTCGCCGGCGAGCCAGACATCCATCAGCCGATTGCCATGTGCCTGGACGACCGAGGCCGATTGTGGGTCGCCGAGGGGCACGTCTATCCGCGCCGGCGACCCGACAAGGGGCCGCTGCTGCCGGAAGGCCAATCGGGCGACCGCATCCTGATCTTCGAGGACACCAACAGCGACGGCGTGTTCGACAAGCGCACGGTCTTCATGGATCGCCTCAATCTCGTCAGCGGTATCGAGGTCGGCTTCGGCGGCGTGTGGATCGGCGCCGCGCCCTACCTGATGTTCGTCCCGGCCAAGGATGACCGGCCGGCAGGTCCGCCGCAGATTCTGCTCGACGGCTGGGGCTGGCACGACACGCATGAAACGCTCAATGCCTTCATCTGGGGGCCGGACGGCTGGCTGTACGGTTGCCACGGCGTGTTCACGCACTCGCGCGTCGGCAAGCCGGGCACGCCGGACGATAAGCGCATCCCGATCAATGCCGGAGTCTGGCGCTATCATCCGACGCGGCACGTGTTCGAGGTATTCGCACACGGCACCAGCAACCCGTGGGGCCTCGACTTCAACGACATGGGGCAGGCGTTCGTCTCCGCCTGCGTGATCCCGCACGCGTTCCACATCATCCAGGGCGGGCGGTATCATCGGCAGGCGGGCGGGCATTTCAATCCGCACACCTACGCCGACATCCAGACGATCGCGGATCATCTGCACTGGAGCGGGCCCAACCAGTGGGCGGCCAACAACCGCTCCGGCAGCTTTGGCGGCGGGCACGCCCACTGCGGGTTGATGATCTACCAGGGCGGGACCTGGCCGGAGAGCTATCGCGATCAGCTCTTCATGGGCAACATCCACGGGCGACGCATCAACATGGACATCCTGAAAGCGAAAGGCTCCGGCTATACCGCGTCACACGGCCCGGACCTGCTGCTCGCCAACGATGCCTGGGCGCGGTTCATCAACATGCGCTACGGGCCGGACGGCAACGTCTATCTCATCGACTGGTACGACAAGCAAGCGTGTCACAGCGGCGACACCAAGATCTGGGACCGCAGCAACGGCCGCCTCTACAAGCTCAGCTTCCGCGGCACCAAGAAGGCGACGCCCATCAATCTGCAGCTATCCACCGACGCCGAATTGGTTGCACATCAACTGGGCAAGAACGAGTGGCATGTCCGGCACGCGCGGCGCATCCTGCAAGAACGCGCCGCCGCGAACAAGATCGACGATAAGGCTCGCCGGGCGCTGTCGAACATCGCCTTCAAGCACGAGGATGCATCGCGGAGATTGCGCGGCCTGTGGGCGGTACACGCCGCCGGTGGACATGTTCAACCCGGTCTGCAGGACAAGAACGAGTCTGTACGGGCCTGGGCCATTCAGCTCGCGCTGGCGCCATCCGTGCTGTCGGTGGAGCTGGTCGGCAAGCTCGTCGACCTGGCTGCGAATGATCCCTCGCCGGTCGTGCGGCTCTATCTCGCCTCGGCTGCTCAGCGCATTCCTCCTTCGGATCGCTGGGACCTTTTGACGAATCTGCTCTCCCACTCCGCCGACGCCGCCGATCAGAACCTGCCGCTGATGTACTGGTACGCTGCCGAACCGCTGGCCGCGATCGATCCCGCTCGCGCCCTGGCGCTGGTGCTCAACGGCAAGATTCCGCAACTGCGCGGCTACATGATCCGCCGAATCGGTGCCGGCGGCGATGCCGCGGGGTTGCTGGTCGATGCCCTCGCCAGGACGCCCGGCGCCGGCGAGCAGCTTACATTCCTCGATGCCATCCGCGCGGCGCTCAAGGGCCGGCGGCAGGTGACGATGCCGGCCGCCTGGCCGAAGCTCTTCGACAAGCTGAAGGACAGCGACGATGCGCGCGTGCGCCTACAGGCCGTTTGTCTGGCGGTCACGTTCGGCAACCCCGGCCCCGCCCTGGCGATGGTCAAGCAGCGCGGCAATACCGCCAACCAGGCAGCTGCCATCAGCGCCCTGCTCGACGCCGGCCATCCAAAGCTGACGCCGGAGCTGCACTGGCTGCTCGACTCGGAGTTGAAGGGAACGCAGGTGCGCCGCCTGGCCCTGCGCGGCCTGGCGGCGTACGACGACCCGGCGACGCCGCACGAGATCCTGCGACGCTTCCCCGGCTACACGGCCGAGGAACGCATCGATGCGCTCAACACGCTGGCCGCACGGCCGCGCTTCGCCAGGGCGCTGCTCGAGGCCATCGGCACGAAGCAGATTGCAAGCAAGGACGTTTCCGCGGAAATCGTACGGCAACTTCGCAACCTCAACGACAAGGACGTGAGCGCCCGCATCGCCGAGGTCTGGGGCATCGTCCGCGACACGCCGGCCGAGCGCGCCAAGGTGATGGCGCAGTATCGCAAGCTGCTCACGTCGCCCGCCAAGAAGACGCCCGACGTGGTGCTGGGCCGGTCGCTCTACTCCAAGACCTGTGCCCAGTGTCACTCTCTGTTCGGCGTTGGCGGCAAGGTGGGACCGGACATCACCGGGTCCAACCGCGCCAATCTCGATTACCTGCTGGAGAACCTGCTCGACCCGAGCGCCGTCATTCCCAAGGAGTATGCGGCGTCGATCGTCGAGCTTGCCAGCGGCCGGTTCATCACCGGGATTGTCAAGGAGCAGACCGGCACGGCCGTGACGGTGGCCACCGCCAACGAGGTGCTCACGCTGCCCAGGGGCGAGATCGACGCGATCAAGGCGACGCCGCAATCCATGATGCCGGACGACCAGTTGAAGCCCTTGTCCGAGCACGAGGTCCGCTCGCTCATCGCCTACCTGCAAAGTCCCGTCCAGGTGCCGCTGCGGGCCACGCGCGACAACGTCAAGGACTTCTTCAACGGCAAGGACCTGGCCGGCTGGGACGGCGACCCGAAGCTCTGGAAGGTGGACAACGGCGAAATCGTCGGCCGCAGTCCGGGCATCAAGCACAACGAGTTCCTGCGCAGCCACATGAGCGTCGGCGACTTCAAGCTGTCGCTCAAGGTGAAGCTGGTTCCCGACGCCGGCAACAGCGGCATCCAGTTCCGCAGCGAGGTCTTGCCCGGCGGCGATGTCAAGGGTCCGCAGGCCGACATTGGCGCCGGCTGGTGGGGCAAGCTCTACGAGGAGCATGGCCGCGGCATCCTCTGGGACAAGTCCGGCGAGCCGCACGTCAAACCCGGCGCCTGGAACGACTACGTCATCGAGGCCAGGGGCAGCCAGGTCCGCACCTGGATCAACGGCCAGCCCGGCGTGAACATCGATGACGGCAAGCTATCGCGGCGCGGCATCATCGCCTTGCAGATTCACGAGGGGCCGGCGATGGAGGTGCGCTTCAAGGAATTGCGGCTGGAGGTGATCGGGGAATAACGAGATCGTGGGGCAGGTTGCCAACCTGCCATCAGCGGCTACGGCAGGTCGGCGACCTACCCACGTTGCAACGTTTCAACACGCCCTAGAAGATCTCCAGCATGTGCTCGCCGCCGTGTGCCGGGTTGCCGATGAGCCGTTGGCCGACGGGGTCGATGACGAAGTCGAGTCCTTCCAGCGGCAACTGGCCGATGACCACCGGGCAGTCACTTGGAACTTCGGCCACGTCCACGGTGCAGTCACGCCCCTGAATCGTCAAGCGCACGGCCTCGTAGATGCCCGTCTCGGAGTAGCCGGCGCTGGTCCGCACCCGGCGATTGCGAACGTGCCGCAAGCCAAGCTGATCGATCAAGGAGCGCGGCAACGACAACATCGTGGCGCCGGTATCGACCAGCGCGTCGGGCACTTCAACCGTTCTTACCTGGTCGGCAGGAAGGTTGCCCTGTTGAGCATTGTACAGGTCCACAAGATGCTCAATCTTCGCAGACACCAGCACCTTACCCATGACCGCATTCTCCATGGCGTGTGCCCTCCACATCCGCGCTCCAAGGTTTCGCGCCGCTCTGGTTATTTCTTGATCCGTGCCATCCGTGAAATCCGTGGTCGCATTGTCTTGCGCATCTTCCTGATCGTAGTTGCGGCTCGGCCGCGCTGTGTTTCTGTGGTTCGCGACGGACCTGCGACCTTGGGTTGGATTGTAACTTGCCCCGCCCGGCCAAAACCTTTTCCCGCACCACGTCGTAACAGATTCATCGGCGCCGCCGGCGCGGTCCGGATTGCGTTCTTGTCGGGGCGGTTACAAACCGGCTCCACATTCGTTCGCACTGGCGTTCCCTCGCATCCAGGCTCTTGCCAGGGAGCGAGGTTCTCGACTTTTGGCGGAGAGTCTCTAATAAGAATACTTCTGCCAGCGAGCGCACTGTAACCGAAGCTCAATTGCCCATGGAGGTTGTGCCTTGGCCCTGCCGCTGTTTGCCTTGACGCTCTTCGTCTCTGCCTTCCTGCTCTTTCTCGTGCAGCCGATGATCGGCAAGCTGATCCTGCCCAAGCTGGGCGGCACGCCACAGGTGTGGAACACGTGCATGGTCTTCTTCCAGGCAGCCCTGCTGGCCGGCTATGCCTACACGCACACGGTCAGCACCAAGCTGCCGACCCGCAAGCAACTGCTCATTCATGCCGTGCTGCTGTTCATCCCGTGCGTGTTCCTGTTCATGATCTTCGCGCAGCCGTTCAGCGTGACCGGCTTCTTGCCGCCTCCCGGGGCCAACCCGATACCGTATACGCTGGTGCAGTTGACGTTGCTGGTCGGCCTGCCATTCTTCGTGGTGGCGACAACGGCGCCGCTGCTGCAGAAGTGGTTCGGGTATACGGGCCATCCCGCCGCCAAGGACCCGTACTTCCTTTACGGCGCCAGCAACCTGGGCAGCATGCTGTCCCTGCTCGCGTATCCGTTCTTGATCGAGCCGTACGTCTTGCTGAGCAATCAGGCATGGGTATGGGCGTTCAGCTACCTGCTGCTCCTGGGGCTGGTGCTGCTGTGCGTGCTTCTGGTGTGGCAGAGCCTGGGCGCGGCACGCCTGGCCGGCGCGGGCGGTCCGGTGGTGGACGTGCCGCCGACTCCGGAGATGCAGGTGCCGCCGGACAGTGCTCCCGCTGCGGCGGCAGCGCCGGCCACGCCGACGCCCGAAACCGCCATCAAGAAGCCGTCGAAGATCCCGACCAGACCGTCCGGCAAGGACGCGGAGGTGCCGAGTGCGCCGCACGCCACCGACGAGGTGACGACCTACCGCAAGCTGCGCTGGGTCGGCCTGGCGGCGGTCCCCTCCAGCCTCATGCTCGGCGTGACCACGCACATCACGACGGACCTGTCGCCGATCCCGCTCATCTGGCTCCTGGGGCTGTCGCTGTATCTGCTGTCGTTCATCCTGGTATTTGCCAAGTGGCCGGTCGTGTGGACGGAAAAGCCGCACACGTTCATGCTCTACTTGCAGCCGGTGGCGCTGGGGCTGATGATCTTCATGGACTTCCTGGCGACCAAGGAGCACAACCTGACCGCCATGGTCATCTTCCTGATGCTGGGCTTCTTCTGGACGACGATGGTCTGTCACGGCGAGCTGGCTCGCGACCGGCCGAGCACCAAGCATCTCACCGAGTTCTACCTGATGATGTCGGTCGGCGGCGTGGTCGGCGGCATCTTCAATGGGCTGATCGCTCCGATCCTGTTCCCATCGATCTGGGAGTTTCCGATCGCCGTGGCGGCGGCGTGCTTCCTGCGGCCGACGCTCAAGGACGGCGGCTGGGTGGATGACGTGGTCAGCAACAACTTCATGGAGGCAACGCCGGTCCATCATCCCAAGAAGGGCAAGCACCAGCCGCGCTCCATCGCCAAGGCCGACGCCAATCCGTCGTTTCATTACATGATGGATGTGGTCCTGGGCGGCGGCATGCTGGTTGTGCTGTTCGCGCTGTTGATGGTGGTGTTCCCGTCGGCGGTCGATCTCAACCAGATGGGCAAGGATCCGCGTGGCCGCTGGTACTTCATCATGTTCGGCTTGCCGCTGATGGTGGCGTGCTTCTTCTATGGCCGGCCGCTGCGTTTCGGGCTGGCGGTCACATCGGTGCTGCTGGTCAGCGCGGTGCATGCCGGCGAGGGGCGCGACGCCATCTATGCCGGCCGCAGCTATTTCGGCGTCATTCGTGTCTTTCGCCAGGCGCAGCGCATGCCCGACTCCAAGGGCGACACCAAGATCCACACCTACACGCAGCTCCTGCACGGCACGACGGACCACGGCATGAACTTTTCCCGGCCGAAGGACAAGACGCGGTGGCACAACCCCGAAGAGGACTACAGCCGGCTGGCGACGACCTACTATCACCAGCTCGGGCCCGCCGGCCGCGGCATGCAGAAGTTCAACTGGTTCGGCGACAAGGTGAACTATTACAACTCGGATGCGCGCATGCCGGCGTCGCTGGTCGGCCTGGGCGCCGCCAGCGCCCTGGTCAACCTGCCGACGGCCGAGCTGACCGGCATGTGGTCCGAGCCGCCCTACGCCACCATCGGCCTGGGGACCGGAACCATGGCCTCGTACGGCCGGCCGTTCCAGCACGTCCACTTTTACGAGATCGACAACGTCATCAAGAACCTGTCGCTCGGCTCCAACAACACCTTCAGTTACCTCAAGGATGCGAAAAAGCGCGGCTCCGAGGTCCAGGTGTTCATGGGGGACGCCCGCACGCGCATGGCCCAGCCCTATCAGAACTTCACCGAGCTTCCCGACACCGGAGGCGGGCCGGACGGCTTCTACCATCTCATGGTCGTGGATGCCTTCAGCTCGGATGCCATCCCGGTGCACCTGATCACCAAGGAAGCGATCGCCATGTACTTCAAGAAGCTGGTTCCCGAGGGCATCCTGTGCGTGCACACCTCGAACCGGCACGTGGACCTGGTGAAGGTGGTGGCCGACGTGACCGATTCGCTGGGCTTCAAGTGCAAGCGCGGCCATGACCAGGCGCCGGGCGGTCGCGGCATGGGCCAGTACACTTCCGAATGGGTGCTGATTGCCCGTGAGCAGAAGGATCTCGACGAGATCGTCGAGCCGGCCGACTACACCGAGAAGCTTCGCCAGGCCGCCCGCAACGACGCCGGCAACATCGACCCGAACGAGCCCTATTTCAACGTGCCCACGCCCAGCCCGCGTAGCGACTACCTGTGGACGGACGACTATTCCAACCTCATCGCCGTCCTCCGCCGCCGCGGCGGCTAGTTCGGACAAGCGTGATCGAGTTCGCCTGGCGGTTTCGCGCACTTCATCCCGCGCGAAACCGCCAAGCGTCTTTTCAGCACGCATGTCCGGAGCCCACTCTTGCTTGACGGCCGCGTGCGGTAGCCAGCCGCACAGACATGTAAAGGGTAATATCGAGCTATATCGCCGCGTGTGTTAGCTTTGTGGTCGGCAGCTCCAGCCATCCGTCGCCACTCTTGCACTGGCACGACATCTTCTTTTCGATTGCCAGCACGTTTTTTCTTGGTTAGGCTTATCCACACGTGAGGCGCGGTAGCGTCAGCGGCAATTGAGAGAATAGTGATCAACGCCCGTTGCATGACGCAGGATAACTCACGATCACGTAGCGGATCCTTGCTCATCACATTTGTGAAATTGAGAGGCGCATGCATCACACAGCGAGTGACGTGGTTGTCGATCTTGGCTGCGAAACCGGTACCAGCGGCCATATGCATTCCACGCACACCGCAGGTAACACGACCTATCGGGTTCATGAATACACCATCCACTACAAACTCACGCGATTTCGCCTGGCCCGCCCAGACGAGGGCTCGTGCGAAGAGAAGGTCGCTTGTCCGGTCTGTGGCAAAAAGGTGACGCTTGTCATCAGCAGTCCGCGCAGGGTATTGATCAAGTGCCTGACAATGCTGGCTGTCGGGTCGTTCTTCGCGGCGGCGTTTTTCGTCGCCGCGATCATTGTCTATGACCAGGCGATCGAGTTGTACTGGCTGGCCTGGCCGCTTGCGATCATTGGACTCTGCATCTTGCCAGTCGCCGTCATTGGCGTTCTCGGTCTGGGTGACCGTTTCTGGTCCAACGTCATCGACAAGAAATCTGCCAAGGGCAAGCACAAGCTATTCAAGCCGGTCGAAGCATCGCAACCATGGCCGGCATGGCTCAAGGATGCGTGCGCCGGAGTTGGGGCTTTTGTCCTTGTTGTCGGCATGGTGGTTCTGGTTGGCGCCTTTGGGGGCTTTATCTACATCGCCTGCCGGTCCGTTTTTCTCAAGGAGGTCGGCAGCATCGGTCCCATTGCCGTGGACGACAACGTCACGCGCTGGCACTCAACATCGGAATGGGGCAGATTCCTCCAGGGCGCGTGGTGGACCATACGAGTCTTATTGCCCATCTTCGCGCTCATGACAGTTTTCGCGCCAGCACGGGGAGAAGAAAACCCTTACCACTCGATCTTTGATTCACTGCGAGGCAAGAACACGTCGTGCGACAGGTCTCGAGAGATGGCGATCTGTCGTTCCGCTGGAATTGGCATGGCCATCCTCGCCTTCATCCTGTGGGTTTCGTTGCCCAGCGCCGTGACCGGGACCTGGGAATTGACGCCCGACGGATTTGGAACACCCGACCAGACGTACGTCTGGAAGGACATCCGAGCCATCGCTTTCCGTGGCAACAACATCGAAGTGACCACCGCTGCCGGGACCGACAAGCAAACGCGACCCCAGTCCATGGCGCTGGTGAAGCTTGAGAAAAAAGAAGAGAGCAATGTGCAAGCGTGGTCGCAACATTTATCCAGGTTCGCACCGAAGGTACAGCTTGCTGTGGAATTCAGTGAAATGTCGCGAGACAGGAAGGTGATCACAAGAACGGAAATCCTGTTTCCGTCCTCTGGAAACCCAAAAGCAAAAGCCGGTGGCTAACAACGATTTCTTGAATGCCCACCTTGAAAACGTGATCGTGTGGCAACTCTTGTCCGTGGCGATGAAATCGAGTAGACCCCACTTAACCCTCCTCGCCTCCCACCTGTTTCGCGAGGCTCGCCATGGTTAATCGCTTCCTGTGTGCTCTCGCGGTCGCCGGATTGTCCATCAATGCCGCCGCCGCCAGCCCGGTTCGCTGCATGAGCGTATTGATGAGTTGATCGGCAAGAAAGCCAGCGGCGCCATGGGTCCGGCGGCGGCTGATGCGGAGTTTGTTCGCCGTGTGTATCTCGATCTTGCCGGCCGGATACCGGCCACCGGCGAGGCACGCCGGTTTCTCAGCGACAAGGCAGGCGACTGGCGTGGCAAGCTCATCGACCAGTTGCTGGCCGGCCCTGACACGATCTCCGACGATAGCGTCGGTGCGTTTGTTGCCAGGCCGGGCTGCGACGGGCCCAGCAACGAAAGCGGCAACGGGATGGCGCGCCGAAGTCGTTATCATGTCTACGGTTGTGTCGAGTCGCCGTAACTTCTCAGTAGTCTGGGTGGAAAGCGGCCCAGGGACGCGGGTGGGAGTGTAAGACACGTAAGCGCAAAGCAATTCAAGATGCCGCACCGGGGAAATGGAGAACCAACGCTGGAATAATTTAACCCTTGGCTGGGTAGGCGGTTACGTGATGGGCTGCCATCTGGGAGGATGTGCCGAGGGGGTGTATGCCTGTTTCTGGACGAATCCTGGACGAATAATCGGGACCAGCCTCTCAGTAGCCTTGCCAGCCCAGGGCTTCCATGAGTCGGTAGATCCAGGGATGTCGCCACGGGTTCCAGGCCGGGTAGCTGACGGACAGGATCGACCATCCAAGAAGGAGATAGCCAAGGCCGCGTGCGCCGCGGGACTCGGACAGGTGATCGGCGATGGGCAGCAGGCACAGTAGCCAGAGGGGAGACAGCCACATGAGCCAGCGCAAGCCGCTGGTCCAGCCGCCGTAGTTGTCGCTCTTGACGAGATAGAAGCCGACGACGACCACGGTCAGCAACAAGGTCAGGACAGCGAGCCGACGCAAGTGCAGCGAGCCAGGCGACAGGGAGAGTCGCAGCATGCCCCACGCCGACAGCAGCCACAAGGGCGTCAACGAGAACAGCCCGTGATGTCCGACGAGCAGATGCAAGGCATAACTGGTGCGCGATTCCTTGGCACCGGCCCAGTCGATGCCGTGCTTGACCTGGCCGGGGGGCGGTTTCTGCCAGTGGCTGCCCTCGTACTCGTACCAGTGCGTGCCGAACTTTTCGTAGGCCGGCCGCCATTCGTGCATGGCGGCGTAGTTGCTGAGCAGGAAGGCGGCCAGAGGCAACGCCGCCGCCGGCACGAAGAAGAGCAGCGTCCGGAGCGGATTGCGCCACAGCAGAAAGACAAGCAACGCCGCCGCAAAAGATGTCGCCGGTAGTTCGAGGCACGCGGCGAAGCTCGCGAACAACCCGGCGGCGACGTAGGGCAAGCGGCCTCGCGTGCCATCCTCGACCGGGCTTGCGCTGGATTCAGGCAGCGAACCGGGCCGGGCAAGCGCGGCCGCTTGGCCCACGAGGGGATACAAGGCGAAGAGCACGCAGTACATTGCCAGGGAGTGGTTGTTGAGGGTGACGGCGAATGTCGTGGCGTACGTGGCGAAGCAGGCGGCGGCCATCGTGAAGAAGCGGCCCCAGTCCGTCGTGCCGTGACGTTCGAGCAAGCGGCTCAACAACACCAGGTACACCACGAACGGCAGCAAATTGATGAGCAGCAGGATCGTCCGCATCACGGCAAACGGATGGTCGGCCAGCGTCCAGCCTGTCACGAGCTGCAGCAGCCAGTAAAGCGCCGCGACGAGAACGGAGAGCAAGGGCGGCTTGCTGGAAAAGAATTCGAGCGTGCGTGGGTTCAGCACCTTGTCGACGCTCTGCCAGCCGTCCTCGAAGATGATGCCGCGATCGTTCCTGGTGCGCGTCTGGTAGCCGGCGGCGAGCAGCGCTGTCTGGGACAGCGAATCGCTAGCCGCCAGCGGCGCGATGGCGGAGGCGATCATGAGGTTGCGGTCGCGCCGGCCGATGACGAACGTCCCCGCCGGCTGCCCGCTGGCCGGGTCGCCGTCCACGAGGGCACGGACGGTGGCCCAGCGCGAGCGGTCGTTGGAACCGAAGCTGGGCATGGGTTGCGGCCGCGATTTCGGCCAGAGGCGGCGGCGATCAGTTGAGTCCGGCTTGTCGGGCTTGTTGAGTGAAGGTTCGTAGACCAGTTCGGCCGCCAGGATACGGCCGGCCACCATGCCCGCCGCCACGGTGATGAGCAAGGCGTAGACGCGCTTGCGCGCTGCCGCGGCGGCCTGAGCGTTTGGGTCCATGGTTCGGCCTCTCGGCCTTCCTCACTTGGCGCCCTGGATCTTCTTGACGGAGTACACATGCGGGCGCTTGCGAACGACCTCGGCGCGGACGATCACGTCGCCAGGGATGATACGGCCGTAGGGGCCGACTTCCAGGTTGGTCCGGCCGGGCGTGATGCGGTCCACCACGTCCTGCCCCTTGATGACGCGGCCGAAGACCGTGAAGATCCCGTTCATGTTCGGCTGCGGCGTCAAGGTGAAGTAGAACTGCGAGCCGGCGGTGTCGGGGCGGTTCGAGTTGGCCATGCACAGCGAGCCGCGAAAATGTTTGCGAGAGTTCTTGACCTTGATCTCGTCGGCGATGTAGTAGCCGGGTCCGCCCGTGCCATCGTCGGCGGGGTCGGCGTTCTTGGTCCGCGGGCAGCCGCCCAGCACCAGCGATGCCGGCTCGGCCAGGCAGAACTTGGTCCCGTCGTAGAACTTCTTCTCCACGAGATCGATGAAGTTTGCCACGGTGTTCGGCGCCTGGTCCTCGAATAGCTCGACGACGACCTCGCCGCCCGGCCTGGCATCGATCTTGGCCGTCGGCTTGCCGTTGTCCAGCACGAACTTGCGATGCTCGATGGTGAAACGCACGCGCGGCAGGTCGTCCCGGTCGCGATCGGCCTGGCGCAGCCGGGCTTCCTGCTTGAGCATGTCGAGCAACTCGTCTGCATCCTTGCGAATGAGCTTGGCGAA
This sequence comes from Planctomycetota bacterium, assembly GCA_016873095.1. GTDB lineage: Bacteria > Planctomycetota > Planctomycetia > Gemmatales > Gemmataceae > VGYC01. The sequence goes on from VGYC01000013.1 coordinate 12,810, forward strand.
TTCCGGCAACGGCCCCTTGGGAAAGGACTCCTTGAGCCTGTCGATGACCAGTTGCGGCTCCTCGGCGCTGAAGCCGGCGCGGGCCAGGGAACTCCAGACATAGGCATCCTGTTTCGACTTGTCGCAGGCCTTGAGAGCGGACTTCAGCGCTGCCGCGAACTGGTTGGCCTCGATCTGCACGCGCGTCAGGCTCGCGAGAATGCGGGCGTTGTCGAGTCCGCCTTTGCGGGCACGCTCGAAGTATGGCAGGATGAGTTCCGGCTCGCCGCGGACCAGAATGAGCAGTTCGCCGGTGAGCCATTGAGGCACCGGGTCATCCGGACGGCTGCCACGCGCCTGGCGCAGCTCCTTCTCGAAGGTCGCAACATCGTCGCTCCACTGTCCGGTAAGCTTCTTGAACTGGGCGAGCAGCTTCGGGTCGGCCTTGGGAGTTTTCGGGTCCTTGGGGTCGAGGTCCGGCGGCGGCAGCCCGCGTTCCACTTCCATGATCTCGTCCTGCAGCGTCAAGAGGCCGTCAAGTCGCTTCTGCAATTGCTGGTTGGAGGCCGCGGGGCCCTTGATGGTCTCGGCCGGGTTGCCGGATTTTTCCACGAAAGAATCGAGGAAGCTGCCTTTGGGGTCGAGGGCGGCGACGTTGGCGTGCCCCGGCAAGCCGCGCGGCGGGGGGATCGGCTCGGGCTTCCTGGCATCGCCGCCGCCCTTGGCAAGCTGGACTGGTCGTGGCTTGCTCGGCGGCGTGTCGTCGTCTCGAGCCGGCTGGACGGCATGGTAGATCCACAGCCCGCAGGCGCCGAGCAGGATCAGGACGGCGGCGCCGAGCACTGCTTGCTGGCGCCGGTCGGCTGGTGCGTCGGGCATCTTTTCTGTGTGCTGCGCCATGTTGGCTAGTTCTCCGGCAGGTTGGCGAGGGCCTCGATGAAGTCGTCGGTCGATTGAAAACGTCCGTGCGGATTGCGCTCGATGGACTTGATGAGGAAGGCGGCAGTCGCGTCATCGAGGTCGGGCCGGTGTTCGCGCGGGTCCTTGCCGGGGCTGTTCATGTGGCTGAGCAGCGTTTGCAGCGACTCGGCCCTTTCCCAGGGGAGCCCTCCCGTGTAGACCTCGTAAGCGGTCACGCCGAGGGCGAACAGATCGACGCGATGATCGGTCGTCTGCCGCTTGATGAGTTCGGGGGCGAGGTAATTGGGCGTGCCGGTGCGATTGCCGGGTTTGCAGAATTCCGGGCGGAACGGGATGGCCAGGCCGAGGTCGATGATCTTGACCACGCCTTCCTGGTCGATCATGACGTTACGCGGGCAGATGTCGCGATGCAGGTAGCCTTGCTTGTGGATGAAGCCGATGCCTTCGGCGAGCTGCCTCAAGATATGGGTGCGCTTGCCTTCCATCTGGGGATTGCGCGTCTCGATCCAGAAGTTCAGACCCATTCCCTCGATCAATTCCATGACGATGTACGGCTCCTTGTCCTTGGTGATGCCGTGCTCGAATGTTTGCACGATGTTCTTGTGGCGAAGCGACATGGCGATCAACCCCTCGGGCGGCCTCTTCAAGCCCGGGAAGCGCGCCTCGAACTTGAGTGTCTTGATCCGGTCGAGGAGCTTGAGACAGACGAGCTTGCCGAGTTGCCGGTCGCGGGCTCGCCAGACCTTCGACATGCTTCCCTGGCCCGTGCGGCCGATCAGCTCGAAGCGCTTGGCAACGTCGATGACCGTCAGGCTGCCCTTCGGCTTGGATTGAAAGAGCCCTTTGAGTGTGTCCAGAACGCCCACGACGGCAGCTCCTCATTCGGCCACGCCGAAAGACTGGCTCAACGTTCGCAGAAATCGACGATGCGTGCGACCTCGGTGCGCAGGTCCTTGCGAGCGACGATGCGATCGACGAAGCCATGCTTGAGGAGGAACTCGCTGGTCTGGAATCCCTCCGGCAACTCCAGGCGGACGGTATTCCAGATCGTACGCTTGCCGGCGAAGCCGACGAGAGCACCAGGCTCGGCCAGGGTCAGGTCCCCTTGCAGGGCAAAGCTGGCGGCGACGCCACCCATGGTCGGGTTGGTCAGCACGGAGATGTATAACCCGCCGGCCTGGTCGTAGCGTGCCAGCGCCGCGGACACCTTGGCCATCTGCATGAGGGACAGGATGCCCTCCTGCATGCGGGCGCCGCCGCCGGAACCGCTGACGAAGATCAAAGGCAGCGTCAGCCGCGTTGCCTCCTCGACGGCGCGCGTGAGCTTCTCGCCGACCACGGAGCCCATGCTGCCGGCCATGAAGGCGAAATCGGTGACGCCGAAGACCACAGGCCGGCCGCGAATGTAGCCGCGGCCCACCACGGCGGCGTCCGGCATGCCGGTCTTCGCCTGCTCCGCCTTCAACCGTTCGCCATAAATGATGCGATCCTTGAAACCCAGCGGATCGCTGGGCCGCAGGTCCTTGAACCATTCCTCGAAGCTGTCGGCGTCGAGCAGCTGCCGGATGCGCTCGCGGGCCGGCAGATAGAAATGATGCTGACATTCCGGGCAAACGTTAAACCGGCTCTCCGCCTCCTTGCGAAAAATGGTCGCCTTGCACTGCGGACAGCGAATCCACAGGCCTTCCGGCACACCCCGCTTCATTTTGCCCACGCTTGCCATGTCAATTATCACAACCGAGAAAGGAGGTAGCGTCAAGGTCTCTTGTATATGGGAGGGCGCGGCTTCCGCCGAGCCATGAAGCTACCGGTAACGTTTCGGTCCAAACGACTCGCCAGGAGCCTCGCCCACCGCCCTCCCGGAATGGGGACGCTCACAGCTTGTCGTCGATCTGCGCCAGCGCCGCGAACGACTTACCTTCGAGGTACTCCAGAAACGCCCCGCCGCCGGTGGAAACGTGCCGCATCCGGCTATCGAGGCCGAACTCTTCCACGGCCTCGGCCGTCTCGCCGCCGCCGACGATGGTCACGCCTTTTGCTTCGGCGAGCGCTGCCGCAATCGCCCGCGTGCCCTTGCTGAATGGCTCGTCCTCGAACTTGCCCATCGGGCCGTTCCAGACCGCGGTGCCGGCTTTCTTGATCTCCTCGCGATACAGATCGATGGTCTTTGGCCCAACGTCCATGCCGAACCAGCCATCCGGAATGTTGCCGGCGACGACCTGCGTCTGCGCACCGGCCTCCGGCTTGTCGGCCACCAGATGATCGAGCGGCAATACGATCTTGCCCTCGGCCCTGGACAGCAACTCACGGGCCACATCGAGCTTGTCGTGCTCGCAGCGCGAGCTGCCGATGGCCTGCCCCTGGGCCTTCATGAATGTGTAGGTCATGGCGCCGCCGATGAGTAACCGATCGACCCGGCTGAGCAGGCTGGTGATGAAGCCGATCTTGTCGGAGACCTTGGCGCCGCCGAGGATGCCGATGAACGGTTTTTGCGGAGAACCGAGCAGGTTGTCGAGGATGTCGAGTTCCTTGGCGACCAGGAAGCCGACGACGCGCGGCTTGCCTTTCATGCTTTCCGGGACGGCAAGCATCGAAGCGTCCTGGCGATGGCAGGTGCCGAAGGCGTCGTTGACGTAGATGTCGGCCAGCTTGCCAAGCTGGGCAGCGAAGGCCGCGTCGCCCTTCTGTTCACCGGGATGGAAACGCAGATTCTCGAGGACGAGAACGTGTCCCTGTTGCAGCGTCGCGGCGGCGCCATCAGCGTGCGGGCCGACCACCTCGTCGATCTTCTGCACGGGTTTGCCGAGCAGTTCGCCGAGGCGCTGTGCGGCGCGGTCCATGCGGAAGGGGGCGTCCTTCTTCGGATCGCCCTTGGGTCGGCCCAGGTGGCTCATGACGATGGCCGAGCCGCCCTTGTCGAGAATGTGCCGGAGCGTGGGCAAGGCTGCACGAATGCGGCGATCGTTGGTGATGTTGCCGGCGTCGTCGAGCGGCACGTTGAAGTCCACGCGTACGAGAACCTTTTTCCCCATCAGGTCTGCGACATCGGCGATGGTCTTTTTTGCCATGATGTATCAACGATGTTCGTTCTTCCAGCATTCCTGGTTCATCGTTCATCATTTGGCCTGTGCCATGTACTTCAGCAGGTCCACGCAGCGATTGGAGTAGCCCCACTCGTTGTCGTACCAGCTGATAAGCTTGAAGAATTTGCTGTTGAGCTCGATGCCGCTGCCGGCGTCGAAGATGCTGGAATGGGCGTCATGGATGAAATCGGCGGACACGACCTCGTCGCTGGTGTAGGCCAGGATGCCCTTCAAGTATGACTCGCTGGCCTTCTTCATGGCCGCGCAGATGTCCTTGTAGCTCGTCTCCTTCACGGTCTTGACGGTGAGATCGACGACGGAAACGGTGGCAGTAGGCACGCGGAATGCCATGCCGGTGAGCTTGCCCTTGACTTCCGGGATGGCGAGGCCGACGGCACGCGCGGCCCCCGTGGTTGACGGGATGATGCTGACCGCGGCGGCCCGGCCGCCTTTCCAGTCCTTGCGCGACGGGCCGTCCACCGTCTTCTGCGTGGCCGTGTAACTGTGCACCGTGGTCATCAGCCCCTCGTCGATGCCAAAGCCTTCCTTCAAGAGGACGTGCACGACCGGGGCGAGGCAGTTGGTCGTGCAACTGGCGTTGGAGATGATCGAATGCTTGGCGGCGTCGTACTTGTCATGGTTGACGCCCATGACGACGGTGATGTCTTCTCCCTTGGCCGGGGCGGAGATGATGACCTTCTTGGCGCCGGCGGCGATGTGACCCTTGGCCTTTTCCGCCTCCGTGAACAGGCCCGTCGACTCGATGACATACTCGACGCCGAGTTGCTTCCAGGGCAAGGCGGCCGGCCCTTCCTTGACGGCCAGGCACTCGATCTTGTGGCCATCGATCACCAGCACGTCGTCGTCGGCAGCCGAAGACGATGATTTCTCGCTCTTGACCGTGCCGCCGAAGCGCCCCTGCGTGGAATCGTACTTCATGAGGTAGGCGAGATTGTCGGCCGGGACGAGGTCGTTGACCGCCACCACATCAAAAGTCTTGCCCAGCAACCCCTGCTCCACGAGCGCTCGAAAAACGAGCCGCCCGATCCGTCCGAAGCCGTTGATGCCCACTTTCACCGCCATCGCGAAGTCCTTTCAATAGCCAGGTCTCACATGCATCGATATCTCTAACGTATTGGGATGGATACACGAATCTAGATGGGAGCAGGCGATGGCAAGTCCGATACGTGTGGCGGTGACCGGGGCGGCAGGGCAGGTGGCATATGCCATGCTGGGGCGGCTGGCGTCCGGCGAGATCTTCGGTCCCGACCAGAAGATCATCCTGCAACTTCTCGAGATCACCCAGGCGCTGCCGACGCTGGAAGGCGTGGCCATGGAGCTGGACGATTGCTCGTTTCCTTGCCTCGAGGACATCGTCTTGACGGACGATCCCAACCGCGCTTTCAAGGACTGCAACTGGGCGCTTCTCGTCGGCTCGTTCCCGCGCAAGCAGGGCATGGAGCGCAAGGACCTGCTCGGCATCAACGGCAAGATCTTTGTCGGCCAGGGCAAGGCGCTGGCAGCCAACGCGGCCAAGGATGTGCGTATCCTCGTCGTCGGCAACCCCTGCAACACCAACTGCCTGGTCGCGTATCACAACGGCAAGGACATCCCGGTCGAGCGCTGGACGGCCATGACCCGCCTCGACCACAACCGCGCCCGCAACGCACTCGCCAAGAAGGCCGGCGTCGCCAATGAGGACGTCACCCAGGTCACCATCTGGGGCAACCACAGCAACACGCAGTATCCCGACTTCACCAACGCCAAGATCAAGGGCAAGCCGGCGCCGGAAGTCATCACCGACCGTGCCTGGCTGGAGGGGACGTTCGTCCCGCAATGCCAGAACCGGGGCGCCGCCGTCATCAAGGCGCGCGGCTCCAGTTCCGCCATGTCCGCGGCCAACGGCGCCCTAGATCACGTCAAGAGCTGGCTGCAATCCACCCCCGCCAGCGACTGGACAAGCGCCGCCGTCATCTCCAAGGGACAATATGGCGTCCCCGCCGGACTCGTTTTCAGCTATCCTTGCCGCCACGACGGCAAAGGGACATGGAACGTCGTCGATGGCGTCAAGCTCGACGCCTTTGGCCAGCAGAAATTCCAGGCGACGCTGCAAGAGTTGCAAGAGGAGAAGGAGGCGGTGAAGGATTTGTTGCCGGGGTAACACTAGCCGCGCAATCCAGCGGATGAATCCAAGCCCAGGACGAATCGTCGATTATCGAAGACCAGAAAACACCCAAGGAGAAGAACCACATGCCGAAAGTCACGAGACGACAAGCCATCCAGACCGCCGGCCTGGGCGCTGCGGCGCTCACCCTGGCCGGCAGCGCGGCCCCCAGGGCGCAGGCGGCAGCCGTGCAGCCCGCCAAGGGACCGTTCACGCTGCCACGCTTGCCCTATGCGAACGACGCCCTGGCGCCGAACATCGATGCCCGCACGATGCTGATCCACCACGATCGCCACCACCAGGCCTACGTGAACAACCTCAACGCCGCCGTACAGGGCAACGAGGAACTGGCCAAGCAATCGATCGAGCAGATCCTGCGCAACATCAGGAAGGTGCCGGAGGGGATTCGCCAGGCCGTCATCAACAACGGCGGCGGGCACTACAACCACACCATGTTCTGGGAGATCATGAGCCCGAAGGGAGGCGGCAAGCCGGGCGGCGCCCTCGGCAAGGCCATCGAATCCACGTTCACTTCGTTCGCCGGGTTTCAAAAGGCGTTCAAGGACGCCGCCATGCGCCGTTTCGGCAGCGGCTGGGCCTGGCTCGTCGTCTCCCCGAAGGGATTGCAGATAACCAGCAGCGCCAACCAGGATTGCCCGCTGATGACCGGCCAGACGCCGATCCTGGGCATCGATGTCTGGGAGCATGCCTACTACCTGCACTACCAGAATCGCCGCGCCGATTACATCGACGCCTGGTGGAACGTCGTCAACTGGCCGAACGTCGCCGAGCGCTATCAGCGCGCGACGAAGAGGTAGCTGAAGAGCCCAAGGCGCAGGCAAGGTCAACCCTTGCTTGCGCTGCGGGCTCGGCTTTGCATTCTACTCAGTATAGCTGGGTCAGTGTCGCGGTGCTCCCGTTCACGGCATCGAGGAAGACATAGAGCGCTCCGTCATCGTGAAAAAGTGAGCAATTCTCGATCTTGATCTGCCCAAGAAAGTACAGCGGCCCGTGCTCGTTGATGGGCCATGCCGGATTCTGAATCCATGAGGGCGGTTTCTTGTGGCAGCGGAAGAGTTGCCGAAACCGGGCCTTGAGCCAATCCTTGAGCTCATTTCCTTGTCGCTGGCCCGCTTTCGGGAGAATGTGATCCTTGACGTATGCAGGATCCACGTCCAGCCATTTCGGCTGCGAGTCCCGAAGTATGTCGAGCAAATCCAAGTGAACCGTGGCATGACGAAACGCAATGCCACGCTTATTCAGGAACAGTTCCAAGGCGCCTTGTGCAGTGCAGATATCGCCCGGATCATTGAAATCGAGCCCGATGAGATAGTCGTACGGAGTGGATTTGATGTAGGTGGAGTGCCAGTTCAGGGAACTGTCGGCGAGCAACTTTTCAAGGTCGGGGTCCGAGTAGAGCTTTTTCTCGAACTCCTTTTCGCTAATCCGTCCCTCGACGAAATCCACGGCGACTTTCAGTGCTTCGTCCAAGATCACGCTCCTGAAAAGCGATTGGCCGACGTCGCAGCATCGGCTATATTGTCGGCAATGACCCACCCGGAGTAGCCGATGAAAAGGTTCACCGCCATCCTCGCCCTGTCCATTGGCGCCATTCTATTTCCCACCTTGACCGTCGCCGACGACAAGGACGACGGCTGGGTGTCGCTGTTCGACGGCGAGACGCTGAAGGGCTGGGAGGCCAACGAGAAGCCGGAATGCTTCAAGGCCGGTGGCGGCATCCTGACCGTGGAAGGCGGCATGGCGCATCTGTTCTACGTCGGCCCGGTGCGCAAGCACGACTTCAAGGACTTCGAGTTCCGCTGCGAGGTCAAGACGTTTCCGCATGCCAACTCGGGCATCTTTTTCCACACCGAGAATCGCGGCCGTGGCCTGGTGCGCAAGGGTTACGAGGCGCAGATCAACAACTCCTACGCCGCCGACCCGCGCAAGACTGGCAGCCTGGTCATCATCGACGATCGCAAGGAATCGCCGGTCAAGGACAACGACTGGTTCGACTATCACATCATCGTCAAGGGCAAGCAGATCGTGCTGAAGGTGAACGGCAAGACGATCGTTGATTACACCGAGCCGGCCGAGCCGAAGCGTCCCAAGGGCCGCGAGTTGCGCGTGCTGTCGAGCGGCACCTTCGCCATCCAGGCGCACGACGCCAAGAGCAAGACGCTTTTTCGCAAGATTCGTGTCAAGCCGCTAGACTGATACGAGGGCGCAATTGTGAGCTGGCAAATCCGACATGAAGGCTCGCCGCGGACCGTTCCCGGATTGACCGTGAACGACATCGCCGCGGGGCTGCGCGACGGACTGTGGGAACCGACCGATGAAGTCCAGGGTCCCGGCGACAAGGGCTGGCTGGCAATCGAGAATCATCCGCAGTTTATCGAACTGGTCGCCGATCTGGAGCAGCCGCCGCCGAGGCGCCGTGATGAGGGCACGAACCTCGACATGAACGCCCTCATCGACGTTTGCCTGGTCCTGCTGATCTTCTTCATCCTGACGACAACCTACGCAACGGCGGTGCAGAAGATTGTACCCATGCCCACGGTCGCGTCGGACAACTCCAAGGCCAGGAAGATCACGCAGCAAGACGTCAAGAAGCGGATGATCCGCGTCAAGGCGTTCAGGGAGCAGGGCAAGCTGGTCGTGCACATCGAGAATCAGCTGGCGCCGGTGGTGCGCGACGACGGTCAGGCGGTCGATGACGACAAGCTCCGTGATGCGCTGCGCCCCTACGTCAAGGGTGAGGACGGCAAGACGGAGGTTCTATTCGACGCCCGCCAGATATCCTGGGGAACCGCCATTGCCATCCATGACGCTGTGAAGTCGGCCGGTGTGCGGCAGATAAGGTATCTGCAGAGAAGCAACAGGGCTGCCGCGCCAGAATGACCCTGTCGTCGTGACGCCGACCTTGCCGAATTGCAAGCCCGACCGCAACCCGTAGTCTATTCAACATGTCGGACATCGCTGCCACGGCGAGCAAGGTCATCGCCAATGTCGAGAAGGTCATCGTTGGCAAGCGCCAGCAGGTGCTGCTGTCGCTCGTCACCTATTACTGCGAAGGCCATCTTCTCATGGAAGACGTGCCGGGCGTGGCCAAGACCATGCTGGCCCGCGCCCTGGCTCGCAGCATCGGCTGCTCGTTCAAACGGTTGCAATGCACGCCCGACTTGCTGCCCACCGACGTGACCGGCGCTTCCATATTCAACCAGAAGACCGGCGACTTCGAGTTCCGCGCCGGCCCCATCTTTGCCCAAATTGTGCTCACCGACGAGATCAACCGCACCACACCGCGCACGCAATCCGCCCTGCTCGAAGCGATGGCGGAACGCCGCGTCACCGTCGATGGTCAGACGTACAACCTCAAGCCGCCCTTCATGGTGCTGGCCACGCAGAACCCCATCGACCACGAAGGCACCTTTCCGCTTCCCGAAGCGCAGCTCGATCGCTTCCTGATCCGCATCAGTCTCGGCTATCCCAGCCAGCAAGAAGAAGGCAAGATGCTGGAGCGCTTGCAACACGGCCATCCCATTGACGACCTGTCGCCGGTGGTGACGGCGGCCGAGATCGTCGCATGCCAGGAGGCCGTGCGCGCCGTCTTCGTGGACGACAAGGTGCGGCAATACTTGCTCGACATTATCCAGGCCACACGTCATCATGAGGACGTGCACCTGGGCGCCAGCCCGCGCGCGTCCATCGCGCTATTTCGCACCGGGCAGGCGCTCGCCGCCGTCAGTGGCCGCGACTTCGTCCTTCCCGACGACATCAAGCGCATGGCCCCTGCCGTCCTGGGCCATCGGCTCATCCTGAAACCGGAAAGTCGTCTCCGCAAGCGCACGGCCGCCTCCGTCATCAATGAGATCCTGACCGCGGCGCGTGTGCCGGTCATGAAGACCGTGGAGCAGGACAAGGACCACTTTGCCTGACGCCGGGCCTTTGAGAGTGTCCCATGCGTTGGTTTCTCGGCACAATGCTGTTGCTGCTCGCGGCCCTGGTCCTGGGCTCGGGACTGCTCGCCTATTCCATGTACGTCATGCTCGGCTTGCTGATCCTGACCCGGCTGCTGACGCAGTCGTGGATCGCGAACCTGACAGCAAGCCGGCAGTGCGAGCAGACGACGGCGGAGATCGGCGACACGCTTGCCATCCGGGTGCTGATCCGCAATACCGGCTGGCAGCTTGTGCCCTGGATCTTGATCGAGGACATGTTGCCGGCCAAGGCCCTGGCGGAAAGCCGGTCGCGACTCAAGGTCAAGAAGGGCCGGTTCAAGATCGCCATGTTGCGACCGCACGGCACTTCCAGGCTGAACTACGAGATCGAATTCAAGATGCGCGGCTACTACCAGGTGGGGCCGCTCGTGCTGGAGACCGGCGACCTGTTCGGCCTGCATCGACGCTATCGTGTCGGCACCGAGCCGCACTTCGTGCTTGTTTACCCGCGCGTGGTTCCCCTCGAGGGTTACGACGTCGCATCGCGACGGCTCACCGGTGAGGTCGTCATGACGCATCGGCTGTTCGAAGATCCCACGCGCATTGCCGGTGTCCGGCAATATGAACTGGGGGACCCGCTCAGCCGAGTTCACTGGCGCGCGACCGCACGAACCGGACAATTGCAAAGCAAGATCTATGAGCCATCCACGATTCAGGGGGCGACGATCCTGCTCGATTTCCACCTCGCGGGCTATGACCAGTTGCGCGAGCCCCAGCGTTCCGAACTGGCGGTGACGGCGGCGGCATCGCTCGCGCATGCCTTGTACGAAATGGGCCAGCAGGTGGGCCTGGCGACCAACGGCCGCGACGCTGCCGACCGCATTCGCCTGGAGGGCTGGCAACACGATTTCCGTACGCGCCGCGCGGCCCTGGCCAGCGCCGCCATGCGCGACGAGAGCGAACGCCTGCAACCGCTGGTCGTGATCACCCGCCGCGGCCTGGAACAGTTTCAGCGCATTCTCGAGACGCTGGCACGCGTCGAGTTGACGGACGGCCTGAGCTTTCCCCAGTTCGTGCTGGAAACGGCCAGCCGACTGCCGCGTGATGCCACCATCATCGCCATTCTGGGCGAGGCCGGTGAGGAAACGGCGCAGGCGCTGGCCAACCTGCGCCGTCAAGGTTATGCGGTGACGGCCGTGCTCGTCGTCTTCGAGGCGCACGCGCTCGAACTGGCAACGGTGCGGCTGCTCGCCGAAGGCATCGACGTGCGCCATCTGACCAACGAGGCGGAATTGCCGGGCTTATGCCGGCGTCAAATGGTACGATGAACTCTGATTGGCAATTGCAATGAGCCGACCCAGTAAATCTCTGGCCGACTACCTGGTCATCGCCGTCAGCCCGGCGTTGATCATGGCGCTGGTGGGCAGCCTGGTTTTCTTCCTGCTGGAGATTCTCTATGCAGGCCGTTACTACGCGCAGTTGCAGTGGATCCTGTTCTTCTTCGTCTTCGGCGCGGTACTGATCGCGCGGATTTCGATGGAGGCAGACATTGCCGACCGCGCCGGCTTGTACGCTGCCATCCTCGGCCTGGTTACCTGGCTTGCCTTGTTGCGCTTCGTCGAATACCCGCCCGATCACGCGGCGGCCGAATGGGCCTGGGCGATCAACCTCGGGCTCATCGTCCTCATCTGGTGGTGCGCCCATCGGCTGACCTGGGATTGCACACTGGTGGATGACACCGTGGATGCCTCCGGGACCGGCCTGCTGGAACTCACCGGGCTGACCAAGGATACGGAAGATGACGCCGCCAAGCGAATGAGCGACGAGAGCCATGAGGGCGATTCCGGGCTCGGCGGCTGGTTGGGGCGCTATCAGCGCTATCGCGCGGAGCGGGCCAAGAAACCGCATGCGCCCGGCACGTGGGTGGTGTATTTTTCGCTGGCCGCCTTGCCTCTCTATGGTCTCGGGCAGACACAAATTCCGCCGGACGAGGCCGAGCGCCGCCAGTATGTCTTCCGGTTGCTCCTGGTCTATGCAGCGAGCGGGCTGGGCTTGCTGTTAACGACATGCTTTCTGGGCTTGCGTCGCTATTTGCGGCAACGCAGCCTGCGCATGCCAGCGGCCATGACCGGCGCCTGGCTGTTCTTCGGCGCTGCCATCATCGGGGCGATGCTGCTGGCGGCTGCGCTGTTGCCCCGCCCCGGCGCTGCCACGCCATTGCTCGCCTGGACCGGGCTTTTCCAGTCGCCGGACCTGGATCCCGGAATGGGGCTGCGCAACAAGGGCAGCGACGGCGATGACGACGGCAAGGCCAATCCCTCCGACGACGAGAAAGGGAAGGCCGGCGATGACAAGGACAAGGGCAATCGCGATCGTCCAGCCAAGGAAGACGACAAAGGCTCGTCCAGCAGCGGCAAGAACAAGGGCGACAAGGGTCGTGCGGCGACAAATCCAGGCTCGCGCGGGCAGAAAAAACCGTCCCAGCCTCCCGACTCGACTTTAAGCAGGCTTGCCGAGATCCTCAAATGGATCGTGGTGGGCATCGTGCTGCTGGTAATTGCTTTCTTGTTCCTGCGTTCGGCCCTGCGCTTCTTGGCGAATTTCACGCACTGGGCCCGAAGCCTGCTGACGGCGCTGCAAGCATGGTGGGATCGCTTGGCCTCGTTGTTCGCGCACACGCCCAGAGCCAGTGTCGCGGAAGCCGAACCACTGGCGTCCCCGCCACGCGACTGGTCGAGCTTCCGCGATCCATTCCTGACGGGTGAGGCAGACGCCATGTCGGCGTCGCGCCTGCTGCGCTACAGTTACGATGCACTGGAAGCGTGGGCGCACGACCGCGACCTGGGCCGGCAGCCGCGCGAGACGCCGCTCGAGTTTGCCGAGCGCCTGGCCGGCGAGTTTTCCGCGCTGGACAGACAATTGCGCCGGCTGACAGGCTGGTACGCACACCTGGCCTATGCTCGTGGTCAGCCGCCGGCAATTTCGCGCGATGTGTTGCGTGAACTCTGGTACAAGCTTGCCGAGATTCCGACGGGAACCCATGAAGCCGTGCATCAGTGAAGCCACCACGCTGCCGTGCAGCTTTGCCGACGATGTGGCCGCCTACGCGGACGCGGGCTGTCCGGGCATGGAAGTATGGCTGACCAAGCTGGAAACGCATCTGGAGTCGCACTCGCTTGCCGAGACGCAGCGGTTGCTGGCCGACCGCAACATGGCCGTGCCGGCGGCCGCGTACCAGGGCGGGTTGCTGCTGTCGCAGGGTGAGCAACGCCGCGCTCACTTCGACCATTTTCGCCGCCGGCTGGAGATGTGCCAGGCCCTGGGGATCGGCACGCTGCTAATCGTGGCTGACTTTGCCGAGCCGGCGGATTCCTCCGCGCTGGAGCGTGCCGCCGTCGCGCTTGCCCAGGCCGGGCAATGGGCGGCGGGCTACTCCGTACGCCTCGCCCTGGAGTTTCGTGCCAGGAACACTTTCTGTGCCAGTCTCGACACTGCCCTGGCCCTGGTGGCCCATTGTGGGGAAGCCAATGTCGGTGTGAATCTCGACTTGTTTCATTACTACACCGGCCCAAGCAAGTTCGAGGACCTGGAACTCCTTACGGTTGAGAACCTGGCTCATGTGCAACTCTGCGACCTGGCCGGCGTGCCGCGCGAGCTGGCCAGCGACGCCGACCGTATCCTCCCGGGCGACGGCGACTTCCGCCTCCCGCCCATCATTGCGCGTCTCGACGCTCTGGGCTATCAGGGCTGGGTCTCGCTGGAGCTGATGAACCCTACGCTATGGCAGACTCGCGCCGTCCAGGTCGCGGAAATCGGCATCACAGCGCTGCGGAAGGCGATGGGCCTGGCCTGATCGAGCGCGAAGCTGGCGCAAAGCCGATTATGCGGTTCAGCGGGATCACGGCGTTCCTTGCTGTTCGGCATTCTTCTTCAACAGATCGCGAATCTCGATCAGCAGTTCCTGGTCCCTGGTCAGAGGGGGCAGAGGTTTCTCCTGTTCTTGCTTGCGCGCCCGCATGACCCAGCCCAAGAACTTGACGATGAAAAAGAACAGCGCCAGCGCAACAATGAGGAAATTCACAACCTCGCCGATGAACAGGCCATACGGGATCTCCTTGCCGTTGACGACCCACTTCCAGCCGAGGTAACCCTGCTCGCCCGGCGTCAGCAATCCGATCAAGGGCATGAGAATGTTCTTGACCATCGAGTCGATGATCTTGCCAAAGGCGGCGCCGATGATGACGCCCACGGCTAGGTCGATGACATTGCCCTTGAAGGCGAACGCCTTGAACTCGTCCAGCAGCGAGAACGCTTTCTTGGCGGGATCGAGGGCGGTCAGCGTCTTGAGCGGTTCCATGTCAGTCCTCGTCTGATGGTGAGTTAGCGAGGCGTCGCCTCGGACGATCCATCAGTCAATCGAGCAGCGCGCGGCCAAGCGTTGTGAGGGTGACCAGCCGGCGGCTTGCTGCCTCGTCTTGCACTTCGCGGTAATCTCCTCTACATTTGCTTATAGAGATTTCCCCCCGCCTGATTGCCTTCCCCCCTTGGTTGTCGCCGAAATCCGTGGGCCTGGAGCATTTGCCATGCGAAATTGCGGACTTGGTTGTTTCGTATTGTTGCTTGCGTTGCCGTTCGCGCCGGCCAAGGAGACAACGGCGTCGCGCGATTGGCCGCAGTGGCGCGGCCCAGGGCGCGATGGCATTTCGCGCGAGTCGGGCTTGCTCACGGAATGGCCCAAGGGCGGCCCCAAGCTGCTCTGGAACTCACAAGTAGTCAACAAGGGCAAGAGTGTCGGCACGGGCTATTCCAGCGTTTCGGTCGCAAACGGCCGAGTCTTCACGATGGGCGATCATGGCCGCGACGGCTTCGTCTTCGCCCTCGATGAGAAAACCGGCAAGCAATTGTGGGCGACGCGTATCAGCAACGGGCAAGGCGACGGGCCGCGTTGCACGCCGACGGTGGATGGCGATCGCGTCTATGCTTTGAGCCGGCAGGGGGATCTGGTCTGCCTCGGCGCCGTCAAGGGAGACGTCCTCTGGAAGGTGAGCTATCAGAAGGACCTCAAAGGCCGCATGATGTCCGGGTGGGACTACAGCGAATCGCCGCTGATCGATGGTGACAAGCTGATCTGCACTCCCGGAGGCGACGATGCCGCCCTGGTCGCTCTCGACAAACGCACCGGCAAGATCATCTGGAAATCCAAGATCAGCAACACCGGCGGCTCGGGATATGCATCGGTCGTGGTGGCCGAGGTCGGCGGCATTCGCCAGTACATCACGCTCCTCGGACAAAGCCGCGGCATCGTCGGCGTCAAGGCCAGCGACGGCACATTCCTGTGGAGCTATAACAAGATGGCCAATGGCACGGCGAACATCCCAACTCCGATCGTGAAGGGTGACCTGGTATTCTGCTCGACGGGCTACGGAGCGGGTTCCGCCCTGTTGAAGCTGGTCCCGACGGACGACGGTATCGAGGCTCGGGAAGTTTACTTCCTGCGCGGCAACGTGCTGCAAAACCACCACGGCGGCATGGTGCTGATCGGCGATTATCTTTATGGTGGCCACGGGCACAACGCCGGCAACCCATTCTGCCTGAACATGGCGACCGGCCAGTTTGCCTGGAAACCGGTGCGTGGCGCGGGCGGCGGTTCGGCGGCCGTTGTCTATGCCGACGGCAAGCTGTATTTTCGCTATGAAGATAACGTCATGGCCCTCGTGGAGGCGAATCCTTCCGGCTACAAGCTTGCCAGTCGCTTTGCGCTGCCCGGTTCGCTTGGCACGGGCTGGCAGGTTCCCGTTGTCGTGCACGGCAAGATGTTCATTCGTGGACAGAACCAGATCCTTTGCTACGATGTGAAGGCGCGCTGAGCATGTCATTCCTGTTGCCTTGTCCGAATTGTGGACCACGCGATGTCGCCGAGTTCACGCATGGGGGCCAGCTGGGAAACGGCCCTCACAATCTTCCCGAGCCGCAAGAAGAGCGCTGGTTTCATCGCCTGGGTTGCCGGCGCTGGTTCGTGGCAGTCCGCGATGTGCGTGACAACTCCGTTGCTCACACGCGCTGGCTGGACGAAGATTCTGTCGGGTAGCGGGCGGACTTTTGGGCGGCGGGGCACAACGGATCTCTTGCGAGACTTGCGAGACGAGTGATGGTCGCCCAAAGGCTCCAGCTAGGCGAGACACTGCCCGAGACCTGTCGGCATGGCGTGATCACGGTCGGCAATTTCGACGGCGTGCATCGCGGGCATCAGCAATTGCTGGCATTGCTGCGCGAGCGGGCCAGGGCCGTCTCCGGCCCGGCCGTTGTGGTCACGTTCGATCCGCATCCCTTGCAGCTGCTCCGTCCGGCGGACTTCCAGCCGGTGCTGACGACTCTGGTCCACCGCGCGGAATTACTCGAACAGCACGGTGCGGATCACGTCGTGGTCCTGCAGACCACTCCGGACTTGCTGTATCTCGAAGCATCTGAGTTTTTCGAACGTATCTTGCATCGCTGCCTGGCCGCGCGCGGACTCGTTGAGGGGCCGAACTTCCTCTTTGGCCGCGACCGCCGCGGGGACATCGGCCTGCTGGGCAAACTGACGCGGCAGGCGAACATGAGCCTGAGTATCGTCGAGGAATTCACGCTGGCCGGCGTGACCGTGTCCAGCAGTCGTGTCCGCGGGGAACTGGTACGCGGCGACGTCCGGGCGGTGGCACAGTTGCTCGGCCGACCGTTCCAGATTGCTGGCACCGTCGCGCACGGGCAAAAGCGCGGCCAAGCGCTTGGCTTCCCCACAGCCAATCTCGAAAACGTGGCCACCATCGTGCCCGGCGACGGCGTCTACGCCGTCCGCGTGCGGCACCGCGAAAAGATCTGGCCGGGCGCCGCCAACGTCGGCCCCAATCCCACCTTTGGCGAAAACGCCCGCAAGGTCGAAGTCCATCTCATCGATTTTGCGGGCAATCTTTACGGCCAGACGCTGGCGATCGATTTCATCGAGCGCATGCGTGGCGTTCAGGAGTTTGCGAATGCCGCGGAGTTGAGATGCCAGCTCGAACGTGACATCCAGCGATCTCGCACGCTGGCGGCGGGAACGTAGGGAGGGAGCCGCTCACGCTCCGCTAGTGCGTCGTCGCTAACCAGTTGACCGGATCGCGCTCCTGCTTGCTGGCCCACACGCACAAATCAGGCCAGGATTTCCGGATGTTGTCTGCGAGCACTTCAATACCGGGCCGTTCCGTGGCGTAATGACCCGGCAGCAACAAGGCGACATGCTGGCGCTGGGCAGCCAGATACTCGTGAAAGCGCATCTCGCCGGTGAGGAATACATCGGCGCGAGCAGCGGCTGCATCACTCAAGAAGTCTCCCGCGGCGCCGCATGCCAGCGCGACAGTCTGAACCGAGCGTTTGTCATCACCCACAATCTGCACAAGGCCCGCCTTGAGCGCGTGTTTGGTCGCCTGTGCCAGATCGCCAAGGGTCGTGGGCTGCGCGAGCCGGCCGATGCGGCCCAGCCCTGGCCCCGACTCCCCCGGCCGCAGCGGATACACATCGAATGCGGGTTCTTCGTAGGAGTGGGCGCGACGCATGGCCGCGACCACGCGGTCGGTGGCGCCATCCGGACAGATCGTCTCCAGCCGAAATTCATTCACATGCTCGCGGCGGCCCTTCTGTCCGAGGGTGGGATTGGATGCGTTCGAGCCGAAGAAAGTACCCATGCCGCCGAGTCGAAAGCTGCACTGGGCGTATTCGCCGATGTTGCCGGCGCCGGCAGCGAACATCGCATCCGCGACGCGTTCCAGATCGGTCTCCGGAACGAAGACGACGATCTTACATTGCCGGAGGTCGCGAGCCGGCCGCAGCGGTTTGACATCAGTGAGATTGAGCCGGCCCGCCAGCAGGTCGTTGATGCCGCCCCTGGCATTGTCCCACGCCGTATGCGGACTGTGGACGGCAATGCCGGCTGCCAGGAGCGGTAGCAAGACTTGTCCATCAGGAGTGGCGGCGGTAAGGCGCTTGACTGCCCGGAACAGGATGGGATGATGCGTCACGATGAGCTGGACATGCTCGGCGACTGCCTCGGCAACGACGGTCGGCGTGACCGTCAAGCATGTCATGAGCCGCTCGACATTGCTCGCCGGATCACCAAGCAAGAGACCAACGTTGTCCCAGTCGGCGGCAAGAGCCGGCGGCGCGAGGCGATCCAGGAAGCTCGCGATCTCGGCGACGGTCGGCATCGGTCAGCCTTTCCGGCTAGGCATGCAGATGATGACCAGGACCAGAACAGAGGCGATCAAGGCCAGCGCGTACTCCAGGGCCGGTGGCCGGCGCTCGGCAGGAGCTTGCCCGGTGGCGGGCTGACCTGATTGCGGTTGACCCGCTTTGGGTTGGCCCGTCTGTGGTTGCTGACCAGGCTTCGGCTGGCCAGGATTCGGCTGGCCAGGGTTCGGCTGGCCAGGGTTCGGCTGACCGGGCTGTCCGGCCTTGATTGGCGGCTGTCCAGGGATTTGCCCCGGAGGTTGAGTGGGGAGAGGCTGCCCCTGTGCGGCCGCGAGCGCGGTGGCCAATCCGGCGACCAGAAACGTTAGGAACAGATGACGGCGACAATGGTTCATGGAGAGGATTATACAGGATCAAGCGTCAACCAGCGCCAGCGGCAGTGAGAACGGCAGAAGCCTGAAGGCGACCGGTCTTATCTGTGGCGGGGGCGCGGTAGCCGAAGCGTTCGAACAGGGCCTGCTGGCCGCGGCAGGTGACGTTGCCGTAACCGACGTAAAGCGCGTTGATGCGATCCATGTACGCCGAGGCCGCCAGCGCGCCGGCACCGCTGTCTGAGATATTGTTGAAATCCAGAAACAGTTCGCGCAGCCTGCCCAGGTATGGCGAGGAAGCCAGCGCCAGCGCGCCCAGGTCGCCGATGCCGCAATGCGTGAGGTTCAGTCCTTCAAGTTGTGTCAGGAACGGCGATTGCGCCAGGATCCGGACGCCTGCGTCTCCGAGACGATCGTCGGAAAAGTCAAGAAAGCGCAGTCGCTTGAGAAATGGACAACCAGCCAGGGCGGCGATGTTGCCTGCCGTGCCATGGATATGCGCCACTTGAATGGGCGCCAGTTGAAAGAGTCGCTCTGCATACGCAAGAAACGCTTCGGCAGAAAGGGCGATTTCTTCGACGAATCCACAGCGAAAGACCCAGTAGTCGACGAACGGTGCCAGTTCACCCGCCCAGTCCATTTCATACTCGCCGAGCAATTCGCGCTCGCGCGTCTCCAATTCGCACATGCAGTGCGCCGTTTGCTTGCCGCCGGCCAGCCGCCACTGCACGCGGATGAACTCTCCCAGCGGGTTCAGGTGTTCGTCCAGCCAGTCGGCGAATCGCAAGCGTAGCATGTCGTCCTGAGGAAAAGCAAGAATGGATTGAGAATATGTGGCAAACGGAGTCATGGGATTTCCTTTCCGGGCAATCCTGGAAGCTGAAGTCCTCCAGCTGAATGCCACCAGCTGAGGAACTAAACTGCAAAGTTGCGACGAAAATGTCAACAAAAAAATCGAGAAAATGAGAAGGCCGGCATTTTGACGCAGTACCGCTCGGCAGCCGCTGCACACAGCAGGTCGCAAAGCGCGATCTGCACCGGTGCTGACGTCAAGGGAATAGCCCGTGCGGAAGCGCCGTGTCGCACCCGGCGGGCGGCGTGATGCTCAATGCGCGGCTGATGACGGGAACAACAGCCTGCGGGGCAATGCGCTCGTCATGTACCCCGGGCCGGATGCCGCCTCCATAGATCAGCAGCGGCACGTGGGTGTCGTATGGATGCGGCGAGCCGTGGGTTGTCCGGTACGCTGCCAGCCGCGGCGAGATCGGCGGCGACAGCAAGTGATATGGCTGCAGAACAACGACCACGTCGCCGCTGCGCTCCGGATCAAATGACTGGCGCACCTGCTCGCGCAGTCCGCTGTTCGCTTCACCTGCGAGGTCAGCACTCGAGAACGCGGCCAGAACTCCGGGTTGAGATCCGAGCCACTCGGCAAGAGTCCTGCCCACAGCGCCAGTGTCGAGGCCCAGTTCTCTGATGAAGCGGCGATTGAGGTAGATCTGCCCGTTGATCGCCTCTTCGAGCCAGGGCAGCCCCATCTTGCCGGCGGCGAAGCGCTTGCTCAGAAACGCGATGGCGTCCGTGGTGAGCAATTGCGGCGAAACGCGGCCGGCCTTCTTGCCCGCGGCTTTGGCCACTTCCGGGATCGGACAAATCCCGTGGTCTGCCGAGATCGCTATCACGTAATTCTCCGCGCCCACCCTGTCATCCAGGTGGTCAAGCAATTCCTTGACCACGCGATCCGAACGCAGCGTGATGTCGAGCACCTCCTGCGAATCGGGTCCCCAGCAATGGCCAATCAGGTCGTTGCTGGAAAAGCTCAAGCACAGGAAATCGGTCGCCTGCCCCTGGCCGAGCTTCTCTGCATCGATGGCGATCTTGGCGAGTTCGAGCAACATCTGGTTGCCATAAGGCGTGTTGAGCATCGCCTGGTAATAGTCTTGGCCAGGCTTTTTCAGGCCGCCGTTGGTGGGATGCGGAAATGTTTGACCCTGGTCGTAGCCGATTCCCTCAGCGGCCACGTTGTCCGGACCGGAATGGCGAGCGTAATCCAGTTTCGGCAGCAACCGGTCCCAATCGTGGTCGAAGAACGAATCCGCCCGGGCACCGCGATTGAAGTCCGTCACCCAGCGCGGCAGCGCGTCGGTGTAATACGAGGACGAGACGAAGGCGCCGGCACTGGTGCTGAACCAGCAACAGATGGCCCGCAGCGCCGCCAGCAGGATTGCCGAGCGGTCCTTGAGGGAGAGCGACACAACGCGCGACTTGCCCTTGCTGGCGTCCAGCAAGGCATCGCCCAGGGACGGCTGACGGCGACGCAACGGCGCGGCACCATGAAGCGCCTTTGCAGAATGAGCCGGCGCCGGTATGGGCCGATGCTGCTCGGACAGCACCGCGGGCACGAGGTCGGCTTTTTCGCGATCGTACCATTCATTGGCGATGATGCCATGCCGGGACGGCGACGTCCCGGTTACCAGTGACGCATGCCCCGGCCCGGTGATTGTCGCGGCATAAGGATAATGGCAGTTCGTGAACCAGGCGCCTTCCTTCATCAACCGGCGAAAGCCGCCCTCGACAAAGAGCTTGTCCCACTTGCCGAGATAATCTCCACGCAACTGGTCGAAGACAATCAGCACGGCCAGACGAACCTTTGGTTGTTGCGCCGGCGTTCCCTTCTTGCCGATCAGAAAAAAGCCAGCCGTCGCCGCCACGGCAGCGACGATCAACACCCCCAGAACTAGCGGCCGCTTCAGCATGCATCCAGCCCCTTGAAACGCCGGACGCAGGCAGTGATGGCCAGTTCGGTCGGCAGCCGTTCAATGCTGGAGGCTCCGAAGAAACCGGCCACGCCATGTGTATTCTTGAGGATGTGCTGGGCATCCTCCGGCTCGGAGATCGGCCCGCCGTGGCACAGCACCAGGATGTCGGACCTCACCTTGTGGGCGGCGTCGCAGAGCGCCTGCACGCGCGTGGCGGCCTCGTCCAGCGTCATGGCCGTTTGCGCGCCGATCGAGCCCTTCGTCGTGAGACCCATGTGCGGGATGAGTACATCCGCCCCGGCGCGGGCCATGTCGCGGGCCTCGTCTTCAGTGAACACATAGGGACAGGTCAGCAAGCCTAGCTCATGTGCCTGGCGGATCATGTCCACTTCGAGGCCATAGCCCATGCCCGTCTCTTCCAGGTTCTGGCGAAACTTGCCGTCGTAGAGACCGACGGTGGGAAAGTTCTGCACGCCGCTGAAGCCGGCGGCCTGGACGTCGCGGAGGAAGAGCTTCATGATGCGGAACGGATCCGTGCCGCACACGCCGGCCAGCACCGGCGTGTCGCGGACGATCGGCAAGACCTCGCGGGCCATGTCCATGACGATCTGGTTGGCATCACCATAGGGCATCATGCCGGACAGGCTGCCACGGCCGGCCATGCGGAACCGCCCGGAGTTATAGATGATGATGAGATCGATGCCCCCCGCTTCGGCGCACTTGGCGCTGATGCCGGTGCCGGCTCCGCCGCCGATGATCGGCCTGCCCGCAGTCACCTGGCGGCGCAAACGTTCCAGACATTGCTCGCGTGTGAAGAGGCTCATGCAGTTTTCGTGAGGAACTCGACCCGGTCGCCGCTGGCAAGATTATCGGCAAGAGAGTCTTATGACAACCAGAATCACCGGACGCGAGGACTTCGACATGGCGACCCTGGCGACGGCCGAGGTGTATCGCTATTGTTGCAGAACCGAGCGCGCAAAAGAACAGGACGGGCTGCGAAGCCCGTCCCACGATGGCCGACCATGGTGGATTACTTGCGGCGGGTCATCTGCTCAACCAGGAAGCGTAGCAGCACTTCTTCCAGGCCGCGCTCGCGCAGGCGCAGGTCCCAGGCTTCGTGCCACTGGGATGAGGCTGGTCGCAGGTCCAGTTCCTCGCGAAGGCGAGCCTCGAAGTCGGCCATGTGACCGGCGCCGTAGAAGATGGCGATCTTCTTCTTGCCACGGGCCAGTTCCTTGTGCAGGACCTTCATGGCTGCCTTGTTGCGGTCGGTGATCAGAATGGTGTTGAGCGTCTTGCCCAGTCCGCCCTCCGGGGAGCCCATGGCGGCAAGCTGCTCGGCCATGAGGCGCTTCAACTTCGATGGCGCCGCCGAGTCGGTCAACAGCGACATCAGATCGCTCGCGTCCTCGCTGAACGATCTGGCCGGACGGCGGTCCGGCTCCTGGGCCTTGAGGTTCTGCTGTCGCAGCAAGTCGACGGCCACGCTGAGCGCGATCGTCAGACCGTCGTCGCCGCGCTTCTTGACAGTTTCGGCGATCTCGTCCGGTGACAGGTCGGCATGCACGAAGTTCTTCGCCGTGTAGTCGATCAGGCTGGTCTGCGACTCCAGGTCCAGGACGGTGCTGGCGATTCTCTGCACCATGGCCAGCGGATTGCTGGTGGAGCTGCGGCCGCCCTTGGGAATCCGCGTCCCTTTCTCCGCGACCAGTTCGTACAGGACCACGTCGTAGTCCTCGAAGAGATCGTTGAGCTTCTGGTAATAGTGCCGTTCGCCGAGATGGACGACGCTGACGAGATCGATGGCGACGTCGCCTTCGCGCAAGGCCGGCCGGTAACGGACCACGGCCGTCTCCAGCGCCAGCGGCTCCCCCTGCTTGTCGCGGCGAATCCGCAGAAACGGAGTCGCCGCCTCCTTCTTGATCGCCGGCTTCCCGGCGCCTTTCAGTTCATCCGCAACGGCCAGGCCCGGACGATCCAGAACAAATAACCCCGCCAGGAGTACCAGGACATTCCTCTTCATCATGCCACCTTTTGCTTCAGGAAAAAATTGCGGGCGCGAAGTTCGCCTGGAAGTGTATTCGCCTGTCGCGGCGGGAGATTTTTGATCCGGCCCGCATGTCGGTTTTTCGTACAGTGTAGAGTGCAACCGGGCCGGTGCGGCGGGTCGTTCGGCGGCGGCGAACCGTCGCGGATGGCGGTGATGTCGGCCTGATCGGCGTGACGGCGTGTTGCCCCTTGAACGCAACCTCATGGCCCGGCACGAGGCCACCTACCACGTCACCGTCGAGGTCTCGTCGGCTGCACTGCTTGGCCGTACTCCGGGGCTGGTGCGAGTGGAGGGCCGGGTGGTCGAGTTGTTCCGGACCGACGGAAGGCTCCGGGTGGGGGACCCAGTCACGTTCGTCGAGGCTGTCACGCGCCCCGGCGACGAGATCCCTTGCGGGGGCACGCGCTGGAAGGGCTGCGACGAGGTGCTTGCCGCCGGGTTCATCGAAGCATTCCTGGATGGCGAGCCGCCGGACTGCGCGGTCGCCCTCTGGCAGAGCGAGGTGGTGCCGTCTCCGACCGCGGTGCCTCGGATGCAGGGGCGATTCCCGCTGGTCGCCCTCCGCGAGCAGAAGCGGCGGGCGTTAGCCGAGCGGGGGCGGTGGGGCTCGTGGTGGTGGCCTTTTGGATGAGCCCGCGCTGCCGAAACGTAAGCATTTGCATCTTCCCACGATTCCGGTTACGTTATCTCCATGAAGAACGACATGCACCGCCACGGCTGCCGGCGCGAAGACCATCCCTCCATCGGAAGGCGTGAGTTGCTGCAAATGGGTGGCGTGGGGCTGCTTGGCGTCGGCATGGCCGACCTGTTGCGGCTCAAAGCGGAAGCGTCGTCGCCCGCGCGGCCGGTCCGGGGACAGGCGCGTTCGGTCATCTTCATCTTCCAGTCGGGCGGGCCGTCGCAACACGAAACCTGGGATCCCAAGCCGGACGCGCCGGCGGAGATTCGCGGCGAGTATGGCAGCATCGCCACATCGCTGGCCGGTGTCCGCTTCTGCGAGTACTTGCCCCGTCTTGCCCAGCGTGCCAATCGTTTCAGCATCGTTCGGACGATGCAACATGTGGCCGGGCGGGAGTTTCGTAACGAGCACAATAGCTGCATGTATCTGCTGCACACGGGTTCGACGGAACTGCCGCCGGGCGACAGCAACGCCACGATCACGGCGCCGCGGCAAGGGCGGTTCGAATGGCCGTCCATCGGCTCCCTGATCGAGTACGCGCGGCCGCCCGAACCAGGGGTATGCTGGCCGGGCGTCATCGAGATTCCGCGTGCCAACCTGATGCGCTATCCAGGTCGCAATCCCGGCATACTTGGTCCGCGCTATGCACGCTGGGGGCTGGACCTGGCTCCGCCCTGTCATTCTCCAGATGCGGCCGGTTCATGCCCCAACTGCTTCAGCCACGACGATCCCAACGATCCGGCCCGCGCGCCCGGTCCCGGACCGCGCGCCTGGTGGAACAATGCCAGTTGCCGCGATGCCACGTTTCGCTTGCCGGATCTCGGCGGCGGCGTTGCTGTATCGGCGGCCGAACTTAACAATCGCGACACGCTGCTCGGCCGGTTCGACGACTTGCGACGACGGCTGGAACGCGGCTGGCGCGACGGCAGTCTGGAAAGCTGGGACGCCCACCGGCATCGGGCGATGCAATTGCTCGCCAGCACGCGCCCCGGCCGACAGAATCCTTTCGACCTGAACCAGGAACCGGAGCGCATCCGCGATCAGTACGGCCGGGAGGAATGGGGCCAGGGTTTCCTGCTGGCGCGTCGTCTCGTCGAGGCCGGCGTCCGCATGGTGCAGGTCAACCTGCGCGGCTGGGACACGCACCAGAACGCGTTTCGCGACCTGAAGGGCAAGCTGCTGCCGTCCATCGACCGCTGCCTGAGCGGCTTCCTCGACGACCTGGAAGCCCGTGGCCTGCTGGATGAGACACTGATCGTGATGTGCGGCGAGATGGGCCGCACGCCGCGCATCTCGCCGATCACGGCCGGCGGACGAAACGCTTCCGGCGAGATCTTCACCCCCGGCCGGCACCACTGGGGCGACGTCTTTCCATGCTTCCTGGCCGGCGGCGGCATCCGACCCGGACAGATCATCGGCCGTACCGATCGCCACGCGGGCTTGCCGGCCAGCGACGCATTCACCCCCGCCGATCTCGCCGCCACCATCTTCCACTGCCTGGGCGTCGGCCCGGATCGCGAGTTCCTCGACGTGCAAGGCCGCCCTTATCGCATCCATCGCGGGCAGCCGATTGCGGGGCTTGTCTGAGCTGAAGCCCCGGTAACGGCCCTACTTTGACCGCGCAGCCTTTCGTTAATCGCCCACGCGCACTTTTGCCTGGTTCTGCAAACCCTGGAAGCGGTCTTGCCAGGTTCCTTCGGCGAGTTGCCGGTACAGGGCGCGGGCCTGTTGCGGTCGGCCGGCCTGGCGGAGGTTCTCGGCGCGGTCCCAGAGGATCTGCGCGTTGGTCGGCTCCGACTCGAACGCCGCCTTGTAGGCGCGGTCGGAGAGGTCCAGCTCGCCTTGCTGGTTGAGGTTGGCCGCCAGCGCCGCCCACGGGCCGGCCTCGTTCGGCTTCGAGGCGATCGGCGTCGTCAAGTATTCCCACTCCATGTCGCGGCCGCCCAGCCGGCGCAGGATCCCGGCTGCCAACGCACAGGCCCGATCCGGATCATTATCCACCGCCCGCCAGCGATCCGCCGTCCGCACCACCTTGGCGAGGAACCCCTCCGGCGGCTTCAACTTCAAGGCCACCATCGCCTCGGCTAGGCTTTGATAATGGTCCAGCAGCGCGGCATAGTCGTGGCGGAACGATTCCAGGTTGATCGTCTCCGGCAGGCTCTTGAACTCCAGGTCGAGCGCCTTCTCCAGGCATTCCACCTTGCGGACGTTGCGGCCACGTTTCTCGGCAAGGACAGCACCCATTCGCCATAGCTCCGGCCTCTTCGCCAACTCGGCATCGGCGAGCAGCTTGGAGAGCAGCGCCTCGGTCTCGGCGAGCTGGCCGGTTTCTTGCAGGAAATGGACGCCGGCCTTCTGCAAGGCGAGCCGTTCTTTGGCGTCTTTCACGCCGTCGAGCGCCATCTCGAGCAACTGATTGGCGAGCGGCAAATCCTCCAGCTGACCACATTGCCGCGCGAGCGCCAGCACCGCCGGGCGATGCTTCTTCTCGATAAGGCTGCGGGCCGTCTTGCGGAGCAGTTCGCCCCAGGCATCCGCTTCGCCGGCGTTGCCGAGCAGCGCTTGCCGGAAGTCGGCGTCGATGGCCGGCAGCTCGTCGCGCTGCAACGTGTCCTCGTACAACTTGCGGAAGGCGGTGCGCGCTTCCTTCCTGTCGCCGGCGTTGAGAAGGCTGCGCGCCGCCTCATAGCGCGCCGCATCCACCAGCCCGACGCGTAAGCGAGGGTCCGCAAACAGCATCCAACATTCCGCCAGCTCGCGCTGGAACGCCTTGTCCTCGCCGGCCCGATCCTGCATGAGACACAGGAGCGACCAGGCAAACCCCGTCCCCTTGTGCTTGCGGACATATTCGACCGCCCGCTTCTTCTCGGCTGCGGCTCGGGTTGCGTCGCCGGTCAGCAGCTTCTTGTTCTGCCAGCGCTGCAAGAGAGCGTGCGTGTAGGCGAGATGTTTGAGGTAGCCGTCCTTCCAGTGATCGCTGGACACGGCCCATTGACTGGCGTGGTCGCGCAGCACCGGGCTGGAGTAGAGTGCGAGGTAATGGGCCAGCGGCTCATCCATGTGCTCGGCCAGCACGTTGCCATTCTGCGAGTCGAGATTCATGCCGCAGGCGGCGAGCAGGACGTAGAAGCCGATCTGCCGCTGGTTCTTGGCGTGGAAGACCTGGCGGAAGACGGCGTCGGCTTCCTTGCCGTTGCCGGCCGCGTAGTGGGCCGCGAACAACGGCAACGCTGCCGCGAACGTGAGGTTCTGCACCGCCTTCTCTTCGATCTTGAGCGCCTTCTTGACATGCTCCGCCGTGCGGAACGGCAACGGCAGCACGACGAGGTCCTTCGTGTCCGGCGACAGGTTCGGCGCCTCGGCGGCGGCGAGCTTCGCTTTCTGCGTGTCGATGACCTTGCCCTTGCCGTCTTCCAGTGTCACCGTGCCGTCAGCGGCAAGGATGAGCCGCGACACAATCTCCCCTCTCCCCCCGGGAGAGAGGCCGGGGGTGAGGGTGCGGACGAGACGCTTCTCAGCGAGACGGCCATCTTGCGAGAAGATGGAGTGCAAAGCGAGGGACGCGGGCGGGCGAGACCCGGGAGGGCGAGGCTCCTGCCGAGCCGCTTCACCATCACCCCGAGCCGGTTGACCGTCGCGCTTGCCTTCCGTCTGCGGCTCGGCAGGAGCCTCGCCCTCCCGGCCTGAGCGTTGCCCCACATCCGTCCCCTCGCCCCCGGTACTCCGGGGGAGAGGGGCAGGGGTGAGGGGGTCAGTATCACGCGCGAGAGCATCATGCCGTTGCGAGGGGCCTTGTCCCCCCTCACCCCGGCCCTCTCCCCCCGGAGTCCCTTGGGGAGAGGGGGGAAGATTGGTGTCGCGCGCAAGACGTTTGACATGCGGCACGACTGCCACCGTGTTGTCATCGAGCAGCTTCACATCGGCGCCGTGGGCGAGATCGTCGGCCGACGGCACGAACCAGGGCAGCATCTCGGCGAGGTCGAGGCGGTGAAACCGGCTGATGGGCCGCTGGGCGGCGATGCCGAGCTGCGGGTACACGTGCATGAGCGTCTTGCCGTCGCAGATCACGACTTCACGGATGCCCGGCGGCAGCTCGCGCTCGTAGGCGAACCGGCCCTGGCCATCGAAGCGGATGGTCGTCGCGGATCGGGTCAATGACCGCCAGCCGGCCTTTCGAGCCTGGTCGAGCAACTCGCGGGCGCCGGCGTCGATCTTGCCGCGCCGCGAGGAGCGCGTGGGGAGGGCTTCGGCTTCGAGGATGGCGAGGATGTCGGCGGATGTTGCATGCAGGCCGGTCGCTGAGCCTGCGATTTTGACGAAGGCGCTGTCATCCAGAGAAATGGTCGGTCGCTTGTAGAACGTGGTTCCGACATGCAAATGCGGGACGAGGTTGATAGCTCCCAGTTCTCTCGCCAGATACACCTTGTGAGCATCCTCGGGAGCGAGCGCGACGTATACGAGGTCTGAATCATCGACCCGAACGACTTGAACGTTTTCGAGAATCACTCGCTCTGCATTATTCCCTTTGGGCTGAAACAAGAGATCGACTCGTGAACCAGTGACAAGTCTTCTCGATTGTTGCGGCACGCGAATCTGGACTACTCGTAGCCCTTGGGGAAGAAGATGTAGCATGTACCTGTCAGCATTCTGGTGAGAATGCTCAAATCGCCAGCCCATTGGGACTCCGTGTCCGCCCAACCCCATGGTCCAATTGTCTTTCGCGGATAGACGAGATGCTAGCTCATGACGAAGTGTAAGCGAACTATGTTCAATATCCCGGAGAACTGCAAACAGCCGTAGCTGCATGCTATGTTCCAAACCGACTGTCCTACGAATGACGCGATCTTGCGAAACATCATTGCCAACGATGATCACCTGTCCCACTCGCGCCGGACGAAGGTGGTCGGGCATTTCAATGCCAATGGCGCCCGGACGGTAACTCGGAAATCCACCAAACGGCGGAACGGACATCCCAATACTCGTTGAATTGATCGGAATTTGCAGTTCAGGTTCGAACCCAGGAGGCGATAGTATTCCTCCTTCCGGAAGAGCGATTAGCGCGTCATTTGTAACGGCCGCAGGCGTAGCTGTAGAGCGATGCTTGAATCGAACGTACTGGTTCGTACCCACAATCGTCTCCAGCACCTTCTTCGCCGGCAGCTTCCCGCTCTTCTTCGCCGCCTTCCAGTCCACGCCGCCGTCTTCCGGCTCGTGAACGACGGCGATCTTCGGCGGGCAGGGGTACATGGCCCAGTGGTCCTTGCGGCCGCGGTCGACCTTGTATTGCGCGTACATGTCGTCGTTTTCCAGGACCAGCAGCGACGTGAACGGCGTCATCACGTACATCGCCTTGGACAGGGCGATGACGCTCTCCTTGTGCTTGGCCGCATCCTCGGCCAGCAGGCGGTCGATCTCCAGCTTTGCCCACGTCCGCGGTAGGTGGCCGGTTTCCTTGACGTCCTTCACGGGCAAGATGCGCTCGAACGGCTTGCCGTTCTGCATGCCGCGGATGGCGATGGAAGTAATCGCCTGCTTCTCCGGCACACGGGCGACGGCGGCGATCTCCTCGCCTTGCGCGACGATGTGGTTGAAGGCAAGGAAACGGGCCTCGCCGGCGGCATCGGCCACCTGCACGTCGAGCAGCCGTGGCGCGCGCAGCGTGCTCATGATCTCGAAGGCCCGCCAGGCCAGCGGCTCATCGGGATTGACGTGAGCGTAGAGCCCGCCGGTCTTCTCGGCGGCGAGCTTCATCAGGTCGCGGTTCCAGCGCCGGCCCACGCCGATGCCGATGTACTGCGTCCCCTTGGACAGCTTGCGGGCAAGGACATCGTGGCGTTTCTCGCCCATGGCCGGGATGCCGCTGCCGACGTGCAGCAACACGCCGGACTTGGTTACGCCGGCGGCATGGTCGATGGCCTGGCCGAGGTCGAGGGCGCCGATGAGGTGGGATTTCTCCAGCGATGCTATCGCCTTGTCAATGTTGGTGCGCGAAACCGCAAGCGACGTTGCCAGCGATTGCACGCGGGTGTTGGCCGTCAGCAGCGTGAACGTGTCGGCCGGGTCGGCGTGGGCGAGCATGTGGCGCGTCACCTCGATCTGCGCGCGGGCAAGCAGCGGATCGCGATCAGCGGAGGTCTCGAACAGCACCGTCCAATGTGTGCCGATTGCAGATTGCAGATTTGAGATTGCAGATTTACGGAAGTCGGGGGCATAGCGGACCATCAAGTAGCGATGGCCTGCACGTGCGTCGAGAACCTGGCCTCGTCTCTTAAATCTGCATTCTGAAATCTCAAATCTGCAATCTGCAACCGCACGTCCTTGTCGAACTTCGCGTTCTTGACGCTACCCGTGAGGATGAGATCGCTCTCTCCCTTGCTGGCCGTCAGGTCGTGCGACAGGCAGCTCCAGGCCATTTTCGCGCCGTCCTTGATGGTGGCGTAGAAACTCCACTCGCGCACGGCCGGCAGGCTGTGCCCGGCCGGGAAGCGATAGTCCATCGTGCCGTGCAGCACCGGCAGCTTCTGCGTGTAGCTGAGGATGATGCGTTTTACCTGCCGGGGCTCGATGGGGAAGACGCGCATCTTGAAGGTGCTGCCGTCGAGCCATTCGAGCAACGCCGGGTCGCGGCGCATGTAGCGGATCGACTCGTAGACTTGCCGGGCGTAATCGCGCTCGGCCATGCCGCCTTCCATCAGCACGCCATCCACGTACATCGCCAGCCGGGACAGCGAGGCATCCGGCGGCAAAGGAAAGTAAAACGTCCCTTGCAGCTGCTGGTTCTCGTGATTGAAGTATGTCTGGTCGATGGTGGTGCGCGCGAAGCCGTCCTCGACGTGGACGTCGATGTGGTACTTGCGGAGCGCGAGCTTCATCTCCTGGCCATTGGGATCGAGCGCGACCAGGGCGCCGCCGGCGAAATTGCTGCCGGGAACCAGCGGCGTGTCCTCGCACATCGGCTCGCGTGTCCACTTGAGGAGATGCGCGAGCCGCGGCGCCGCTTCAATCTTGTTCTTGCCGGGAAGCAACCGCTGCCCGGCGACTATCTCCCCTCTCCCTCCGGGAGAGGGGCTGGGGGTGAGGGTGACCTTGCCGCTAGCAACCACGACGCCGGTCCCCGTCTCTTTCACGGCGACCGCGAAACCGCCGCTGCCGGTGATCTCGCGATGGGCGGTCTTGACGCGAAGCTGCTTGTTCTCGTCGCGCGCCGTCTCGAGGTAGATTTCACCCGCCGTCAGTGACAGCGTTACCCTCACCCCCGGCCCCTCTCCCGAAGGGGGAGAGGAGCTTTCGACTTTGCCGCGCGTGTTCTCGCGAATGAAGGCGATGGTGCCGTCGGGCAACAGCCGCCGCACGGCGACGCTGCCGGTGTCGAGGCGGTCGCCGACCTGCAAGGGCCGGACGGCGATCGCCTTGCCGCGCGGGCGGCTGGCGAGGAAATCGTCGGCGATGATACCGCCAGAGACGCAGAGCAGAACGAGCGTGGCCCGCAGAAATGACCTCATGGCAGCTCCTTTGCGAGATGAGGGTGAAGGGTGCTGCGGCACATTGTATCCGGGGCGGCGCGTGCGTTGCTACTTGGCGTCCAGAATCATCACGCCATCCCAGCCGGCCGGCGGCTTGTGCTGGTGTCGGGCCATGAATGCTTGCAACACTTCGGACGGCCCATCCTGGGAGAGTCGTTCAAGCAGCGCCTGAGCGTCGGACCAGCGGCCGGCCAGGAAGGCGTCCAAAGCGGCCTCGTAATCGCGGCGATCGCGCTCGTGCATTGTCCCCGGCTCGACGGCCGGCGGCAGCAGTTCGCAGACCTGCACCGTGCGGGACATTCCGTACGGCCGCAACGTCGCCAGCCGTCGGCAGCGCGACCAGTGGGCATGCCGGGCGCTATCCAGCACGCGCGCGGCGTTCTCGTCGAGCAGGATCGACACCTTGAAGAACTTGGTCAACGATTCCAGCCGCGACGCAAGGTTGACGACCGGCCCGAAGACGCCGACCTTGAACTGATCCGGCGTCCCGAGGCGGCCGGCGACGGCCGTGCCATGCGCGATGCCGATGCCGCACGAGAAGCCGTGCAACGGATGGCCCGGTTGCTGAGCGGCGCGCTGAAAATCGCGGCGGATGCCAAGCGCGGCGCGGGCGGCTTGCTCCACCTGGCCGGCACTGTCGAGCGGCCAGCCCCAGAAACCCATCGCCGCATCTCCCTGGAAATCGCCGATCACGCCGTCCTTGTCGATGATGTTGGTCGTCATGATGCACAGGGCTTCGCTGACCCGCTTCCAGATTTCGGGCAGCTCCCGGTCGGCGTCCTCGGCGATGCGGCAGGAGCCGCGCAGATCGCACATCAGCACCGTGACCTCGGTCTGCTTCGGCCGCAGCACCTCGTCGATGTCTCTCTCGGCAAGGGCGGCCAGCACCGGCCGGGACAGGAAACGCTCAAGCGTGGTCCGCCTTTTCTGCAGGTCGCGAACCTGGCGTAACGAGCCAAAGATGTCCCCAACCAGTTCCGCGAACTTGAGGTCGTTCTTCTGGCGGTCTTGCGTGGTCAGCCGGGTGATGTCCTCGCGATTGCGGCCGGTCACGTACAGCCCCCAGTCCGGTGCCGGTTCGTCGGGCAGCGGCGCGCAGATGGCCCAGTTGAAACTCATGTTGACGGTGAACGATACGGAGCTGTCCGCCCCCTGGTCGTTGCCCCAGCAATGCAACACGCTTTGCCGGCGGCGGCGAATGGCGTTGGTGATCAGCCGACGGCTGAACTGAACTTCCGTCGGCAGACCGTCACGGCGAAGCTGCCGGCGCAGAACGATGTGCTCCTTGCCGTCGGCATCGGGCTCGATGCAAACGACGGCGGCGGCATCGGCGCGCGGGATGCCTTGCAACAGCGCTTCCAGCACCCGTTTCTCGAAATCCTCATCGCTGGGTGAATAGCGGATCATGCCCGGCAGGGCGGACAACACCTCGATGCGCTCGTCGGCATCGACATACTTGACCTGATCAAGCTCCTGGCGAGTGCAGGTCAGTTCGAGCTGCGGCGCCGGCATTTCGCTGGGCGTGGAGGGAGCATCGTCCTGCAAGGCGAAGGTCGTATTGCCGATGACGAACTGATCGCCGACCACCATGGTGAACTCGTCGGCCGGCATGCCGCCGAAGTAGATCCGATTGATGGCCCGGGCTTCCTTGCGGACGAGCAGCTGGCCGTCGGTCCAGGTCAGGGTGGCGTGCCGGCCGGAGATCTGGCGGTCCCAGGGCACATCCCAGGCGCTCAGCTCGGCCTTGCGGCCGAGGGTGATCGGCGCCGCCGGCAGCGTGCGCCGCCAGCGCTTCTGCGGATCGTTGCCGGAATACGCCACGAGTTCCGCCATCAGATAAGCTCCTGGTTGGCTGCTGTCCGCGACGCGGTGCCCTCGAAGTTTATTCTAGCGAGGCACAAAGAACTCCGACAGAAGCTCTGGGACCGGCCGTCGAAAGTCTCGGAAGAAAAAACTATCCTTGCCCGTCATCCGTCGTTACACTTGGCTTAGTGGGTAGTCGAAGGTGATGAGGGGAATGCCATGACTGGCTTGAAATTGAACTGGGGACGGAAAGTTGCGGCGGCAGCAGTTTGCGCGGTCCTGGTGTGGGCGACGCCGGCACTGCAGGCGGCGTGCTGCTATTTCTCGGCCAAGAATGCGGACATCTTGCAGCCGGCCCAGAAAGTTTTCATCACCTGGGACCCGGTCAAGAAGATGGAGAGCTTCACCGTGCAGCCGAAGTTCGAGGGCAACGCCCAGGACTTCGGGATGGTGATCCCGACGCCGTCGCAGCCAAAGCTGCATGAGATGCCGCGTGACTTCTTCAAGCAGCTTGCCGTGTACAGCATCATGAAGAAGCGGGAGTTTCCGCATTCGAAGCTGTTGCCGCAGCGCGAATTCGCGCGGCTGGCGCAGAACGCCATGCGGGCAGATCGCGATGGTCGCGGCGAGGGCAAGGCCGCGCCGCGACCCAACAGCGTCGTCGTCCTCGAGGCCGGAGTCGTGGGCTCCCTGGACTACAAGATCATCTCGGCGGACAGGGCCGACGATCTGTTCGGCTGGCTCAAGGACAACAAGTATCACTTCGCCGGCGACGAGGCCACGCTCAACCATTACATCCAGAAGAAGTGGCTGTTCACGGTCATGAAGATCGACACCATGCAGATGAAGAAGAACAAGGACGGCAGCTTCTCCGGCGACGTGACGCCGACGCGCTTCCAGTTCTCGTCCGACAGGCTGGTCTATCCGCTCAAGATCACGCAGATCTCGGTGAAGGACAAGACGGAAGCTCTGTTCTATGTGCAGGCGCCGTTCAAGGTCGATCTGCCTGGCGACATGAGCTACAAGTATACGTGGCTGCCGATGTTGCAGGCGGCGTCGGGTTGCACTCCAGGCGGCTTGCCGGGCCGTTGCGGGGACTGGCTGCAAGCCATCAACCCGCAGATTCCGCCGATCTTGCAGCGCGGGCAAAACCTCGGCTTCAACTTCGTTGCTGGGCGGCGCCCGCAGCCTAACAAGGAAGGGCACATCCCCACGACGATGGAATGGGCCCGCAGGCTGACGGTCGACGATATCAAGATTCTCCAGGGCCGGGCTCCATACAGCGAGAAGATCCCGGACGTGGACGAGGGCTTCACGCCGGCGGATGTCAAGGACCCGCAGCGCTCCGCAGCGGTCATCAAGGTCATCCAGGCGCGGCTGGCCAGGGCCCGACAGGAACGGCCCTTCGGCTACCGCGTGCGCGAAGCCCCCGCGGACGACGTCAAGAACCTGCGCCACCTGGCCGGCCACCTGGAGGAAGGCAAGTTCATCACCAAGTTCCGCAAGATCTTCGCCCGCGACGAGATGAACGATGATCTGTTGATCGTAGCCGCCCGCGAGGGCAACCAGGAGGACTTTTCCGAGTACCAGGAGATCTTGCCGACCTCGCCCCCGTGATCTCGATGATTCAAAACGGCTCGGCAGGAGCCTCGCCCTCCCAAGTTTGGCTGGCCCTGCCCTGCATCGCCCGCGCTAATCCTGAAGCTCAATGTGCCGCTTGCGGTTTCGCACCGCAAGCGGTTTCACCTATTGAAGGAAGCCATGTCATGAAGAAGATGCGCATCGTTGCGGCATTCGCGTTGCTGGCGGCCCTGCTGTCCTCTGTTCAGGCGCAGCCGGCAGCGGAACCCAAGGAGAAGATTGATCCGCAAGAACAACTCGCCGGACTGCTGAAGGAGTTGAGCTCCGCCGAGGGAAATGAGCGGGTCCAGGCCATCGTCGCGCTGGCGGACTTTGGCCCCAAGGCCAAGGACGCCGTACCCGACCTCATCAAGGCGCTGAAGGAGAACGATGAGGACGTACGCCTGAATGCCGCCATCACGCTCGGCAAGATCGGCAAGGCGGCCGTCGGCGAGTTGACAGAGTTGCTGCCTTCGGAGAATGAGGACGTGCGATTCTATTCGGTGTGGGCCCTGGGCTGGATCGGAGCCGACGCCAAGGCCGCAGCACCGGCGGTAATCCGGGCCCTGGCGGACAAGAGCGAGGGTGTGCGGCGCAAGGCAGCTTTCGCGCTGGGCCGCATCGCACCGGACCCGGAGACGGCAGTGCCCGCGCTGATCAATGCGCTGGATGACAAGCAAGAGGACGTTTGCCAGGCCGCCGCCGACGGACTCTCGAAAATCGGAGCACCGGCCGTGAAAGCCCTCATCGAAGCGCTGACCGGTCCGGAAAAGGTGCGACAGCATGCCGCCAATGCGCTGGGCGAGATTGGCCCGGATGCCAAGGCCGCCATCCCCGCGTTGAAGGAATTGCTGCTCGCTGACAAGAACACGATCCCGGTCATGACCTCACAGGCCATGGCCAAGATCGGCAAGGAGGCGATTCCCGCCCTGGTCGCTGTGCTCAAGGATGAGCGCCCGGCAGTGCGCATGGCGGGCCTCGAGGGCCTGTCCAAGATCGGCGCGCCGGCCGTCGGGCATCTGGTGGATGCTCTCGGCGACAAGCGCGTGGACATGCGCCGCTATGCCGCCCAGTTGCTGGGCCCGATGCGTATCGGCGACAAGATGGTCGTGCTCGCTCTTGCGTTCGCGATCAAGGACAAGGACGAACAGGTACGGCAGATGTCCCTGAGCGCGCTGCAGCAACTCGGGCCGGCCGGCAAGCTTGCGGCTCCCTACCTGCAGAAAGCACTGGCCGACGCGGATTTCAACGTGCGCCAGCAAGCCTTCTTCACGCTGCAAAGCATGGGCGAGGACCCGCGGCCCGGCCTGATCAAGGCGCTGGGCAGCAAGGACGCGACCATTCAGATCAACACCGCGGCGCTCATGGTGTCCGTCAATGTTGAGCCTGAGACAGCCGTCCCATACCTGCTGGACGGCTTGAAGAACAAGGATCTGGGACTGCGCATGCAGGCCGCCTTCGCGCTCGCGCAATCACGCCGCGAATCGGACAAGGTTGTGCCCATCCTCACCGAGGGCCTCAAGCATGAGCGCGTCAGCGTTCGCCAGCAGGCCGTCAACGGCCTGTCGATGCTGGGCAACCAGGCACAATCCGCAGCGCCGATGCTCGTTGACGCGCTCAAGGACAAGGACACGAATATCCGCCAGCAAGCCGTCTACGCGCTGCAGAATGTACGCGGCGATCCGGAGATTGTCGTTCCCGCGTTGGCCAAACTGCTCAAGGACAAGGAGTCGAGCGTGCGCCAGGCCGTGGTGCAGAGCCTGTGGCCGCACGGCAGCAAGGCCATGCCGCTGATTCTTGAGGCCATCAAGGACAAGGACCAGAGCGTGCGTCAGCAAGCGGTGTATTCGCTGCAGAATCTGCAAGGCGCGGATCTCAAGACCGCCCTGCCCATCCTGGTGGACTTGCTCAAGACGGACAGCGTCAACGTGCGCCAGGGTGCCATCCACGTCATGGCGCGCATCGGCGCGCCGGCGCTGCCGCACATGATGGAAGCACTGAAGAACAAGGAGCCGAACGTGCGCTGGATGGCGGCGATGCACTTGCGCAATTTCGGCGAGGCCGCCAAGAAGGCCATGCCGACGCTCGTGGAAATGGTGAGCACCGACAAGGACCCCAATGCTCGCATCCACGCCGCCTATGCCCTGGCCAGCATGGGCGAAGTGGGCATCGGCAAGCTCGTCGGCGTCATCAAGGATGAGAACAGCGAGGAGGTTCGCGCATCCGCCATGCAGGCTCTGATGAACTTCGGCAATCGTTCCAAGGCGACGCTGCCGGTGTTCATCGATGCCCTGAAGGACAAGTCGCCGCGCATTCGCTGGACCGCCGCCCAGGGGCTATCGCAGATGGGGACCAACGCCAGGGCAGCGGTTCCCGCCCTGGCGGAGGCACTCAAGGACAAGCATACCACCGTGCGCGACAACGCCAGCTTCGCGCTCATCAACATCGGCCCGGACGGCTATCCGCCGCTGTTCAAGAGCCTGTCCATCAAGGACAGCAACTATCGTCAGAATGTGTTGCAAAACCTGGTCAACCGCCGCGCCGGCGACAAGGACGCGGTACCGGTCCTCATCACCTGCCTCAAGGACAAGAACGCCCAGGTGCGCTGGCTGGCCTGCCAGCTGCTCGGCAACATCGGCCCGGACGCCCGCGCTGCCGTACAGGCGCTCAAAGCAGCCAGCAACGACAGCAACCAGACCGTCCGCCAGCAAGCCCAGGCAGCCTTGAAGCGGATTGAATGACCCATCGCTTCTGTTTACATTTCGCGCTCGGTGGCTGTCACGCTGTCACGTGGCCGCGTGCGGGCGACCGAGCGCGAAACGTAAACCGGCTTCGACTTGCGGCAATTCCCCATCCGCGAATAGAATAGCGGCTCATGACACTCGTCACCGAAAGACCGCTGTCTGCTCGCCGCCGCGTGGTCGTTCTCGGCTCGACCGGATCCATCGGCAAGAGCTGCCTGGATGTGATTTCTCATCTGGAAGATCGCCTGCAAGCCGTTGGCCTCAGCGCGCATTCCAACTGGGAGATGCTGCAGGCCCAGGCGGAAAAGCATCAGCCCCGCTGGATCGCCGTCACCGATGCCACGCTGGCGAATCGCCTCGGGGAATGGAATCAGCAGACGCGCGTCCTCCGCGGCGTGGACGGCATCCACACCATGGTCACCGATCCGGAGGTGGACGTGGTGGTGACGGCCATCGTCGGCTCCGCCGGGCTCATCGGCACATGGGCGGCCCTGGAAGCGGGCAAGACGATTGCGGTGGCGAACAAGGAGACGCTGGTCATGGCTGGGCCGCTGGTCATGGACCTGGCGGCGCGCAAGAACGTCGCCGTGTTGCCGGTGGACAGCGAGCATAGTGCGATCTTTCAGGCGATGCACGGGGGCAAGCGCGAGGAAGTTTCGCGCGTCGTGCTGACGGCCAGCGGCGGTCCGTTTCGCGGCCGGCGCCAGGCCGACCTGGCCGAGGTCACTCCCGATGAAGCGCTGCGTCACCCCACCTGGCGCATGGGTCCGAAGATCACCATCGATTCCGCCACCTTGATGAACAAGGCCCTCGAGGTCATCGAGGCCCGCTGGCTCTTCGGCCTGGATCCCGAGCAAATCGAGGTGATCATTCATCCGGAGTCGGTAATCCACTCATTCGTGGAGTTTCGCGATGGTTCGGTGCTGGCACAGCTTTCGCCGCCGGACATGCGGCTTCCCATCCAGTATGCGTTGACGTATCCGGACCGGGTGTCCGGTCCGGCGCGGCGGCTCAAATGGGGCGAGCTTGGTGCGTGGACGTTTGAACAGCCGGATTTGGAGACGTTTCCGGCCCTAGAATTGGGATACGAGGTGGCGCGGCGCGGCGGCACCTGCGGCGCGGTCTTCAACGCCGCCAACGAAGAGGCGGTCAACCGCTTCCTCGCCGGGCAGATCGCCTTTCTTGACATTGCCCGGGCGTGCCGCGATGTGCTTTTCAATCACGATTTCAGCCCCCAGCCCAGCCTGGCCGAACTGGCCGACTGCGATCGCTGGGCCCGACAGGAGGTAGCGCGTTGGATAGCCAAAAAAACCTGCACGATCCCCATATGAACGGTAACATGGCTGCGGTTCCGCCGGTCCCGCCCGCGCCCCCGACGGCGACGGATCCTGAGCCGGAACCTGGCTTTCGCCAATGGCTGGAGCGCAACGGCTTCTCACTGGTCGTGGTCGGCGCCTTGCTGGTCTTCCTGTTCATGAAGTTCGACGGCACCGGTCTGTGGGCCATCGCCAAGGCGGCGCTCGGTCTGTCCTTCGTCGTCTTCATTCATGAGCTGGGGCACTTCCTGGTCGCCAAGTGGTGCGACGTGCACGTGACGGCGTTCAGCATCGGTTTCGGCCCGCCGATCCCCGGCTGCTGGTTCCAGTGGGGGGAAACCACCTACAAGCTCGCATTGTTTCCGCTGGGCGGCTATGTACAGATGGTCGGACAGGTGGACGGCGATGAGGGCAGCGACGGCAGCGAGGACGATCCGCGCTCGTATCGCAACAAGTCGGTTGGCCAGCGCATGGCCATCATCTCCGCTGGCGTGGTCATGAACGTGATCCTGGCGGTGATCTGCTTCATCGTGGTTTTCCAGGGACCGGGCAAGGATCGCCGCGCGGCAGTCATCGACAGCATCGAGGCGGGCTCGCCGGCAAGCACGAAGGGACTGCGCACCGGAGCGGTCATCACCCAGGTCGGCGACTACAAGGATCCCTACTTCGAGAACCTGATGACCACGGTGATGGGGACCGTGCATGGCCAGCAGGTGCCGATGGTTTTCAAGCGTCCCCAGGACGCCGATCCAACTTCAATCGAGATCGAGCCGCGCTTGACGAGCAAGAATACCCGCCCGGTGATCGGCATCCTGCCGGCGCAGAGCCTTTCCCTGGAGCAGAGCCGGCTGGCGTCACCGACCTTCAAGCATCCGGTGACGCGGATGGGCGCGGCCGCGAAGGCCGAACCCCCATTCGAGTTCGATGATCGCATCATTGCCACCACCGATCCGGACAATCCCAAGCAGATCAAGGACTTGCCACTCGACCCGCGCAAGAAGAACAGCGAGCAGCGCGATTACTTCGAGTTCGCGCGGCGCCTGAAACGGCTGGCCGGCAAGTCCATCGTCATTCGCGTCGAGCGCGGCAAGAAGACCGTGGACATCACGGTGCCGCCGACGTTTCATCACACCTTCGGCGCACGCCTGACCATGGGTGAGGTGACCGCGCTGCGCGAGAATGGGCCGGCGGCCACAGCAGGCATCCAGGCGCGTGACAAGGACAAGCGACTGCAAGGCGACATCATCCTGGGGGTCGAGGTCAACGGCAAGCCGTTGCAGAAGGGCGCCATCGATCCGTTGCGGCTGCCCTTTGATCTGCAGCAATGGGCAGATGCACTCTACGCCAAGAAGTCAAACCCGAGCACCGAAGAGCGAACCGTCGTGCTGCGCGTGCGCCGTCACCGCACCCAGGCCGGCGCCCAGTTCAATGAAGAGAAGGTCAAGATCGTCTGGGACCATGATTGGCGTTTCGACCGGATCGTTCCATTCGTGTCCACCGCGCCGCTGGCCATACCGGAACTGGGTCTGGCCTTCCAGGTCAGGACGACCGTGGTGGCCGCCAACGCAGCGGCCGGCGGGGACGGTCTGCAGAAGGACGATGTGATCAAGAAGGTGCAATTCCACTACGCCGGTCCGGACGGAACGAAGAAGAGCGGTTCATGGGTCGATCTGGAGCCCGAGGAAATGGCGTGGGTGTTCTGGCAATTTCAGATGGCCGACACTCTGAAAGAAGTCAGCTTCGAGGTGCAGCGCGGCAAGGAGACCAAGGAAATCCTGGTGCAAACGTATGAAGACAAGGATTGGCCGTTGACCGATCGCGGCCTGGTGCTGTCGCCGGATGTCCGGAGGCAAAAGGCCGACAACATCTTCCAGGCCGTTGCCCTGGGCTTGCAGGACACTCATAACCTGATCACGCAGGTCTACCAGAACCTGCGCGGCATGGCGACCGGACGTATCTCCGTCAAGAACCTGGGCGGGCCGGTAATGATCGCCGAGGCCGCCTATCGCATTGCCGGCTACGATTTCTGGGAGTTCGTGTTTTTCATCGGCATGATCAGCGTCAACTTGGCGGTCATCAACTTCCTGCCGATCCCGGTGCTGGACGGCGGGCACATGGTGTTCCTGCTTTACGAGAAGATTCGCGGCAAGCCGGCATCGGAGGGCGTCCGCGTCGGCGCCACCTACGCCGGACTGGCGCTGATTCTCAGCATCATGATCTTTGTGCTCTACCAGGACATCAGCCGGCTATTCCGCGGCTGAGAGAGGTTCAGAGGCTGTTCGAAAAGGGATCACAAGAAAGGCAGGGGGCTGACCGGTCTGACCCCTTGTCCGACAGCCTCTCCGCAGCCGGCCGGCAACGGACCGGCGGAGATGTGTTATCACTTCTTCTTGTCATCTTCGGGATACACGTCCGGCAGGGCGTTCTGGACGGGGACGATGACGGCGTCAGCCTGGCTATCCAAGAGGGGCGCCGGGCCGTTGGCTGCCTGCATTGCCTTGGATAGCTCTTGTGCATCGATGTGCTGGGTGCGCTCTTCCGGAGAGGGGGGCGGTTCGGGCGCTGCCGCGGCCGGACCGATGATGACGCGATACGCATAACTCGCGATCGTCAGTTGATCGTTGGGCAGCAGGGCTGCCCGGCGAACGCGCTGGCCATTGACACGAGTGCCGTTGGTGCTGCCCAGGTCACGCAGCAGCAGCAGGCCGTCCGTCTTCACGATGACGCAGTGCAGCTTTGACACGCTCTTGTGATCAAGTCGCAGGTCGCAATCTTCCTTGCGGCCAACAAGAGTCAGGTCCTTGACGATCTCGACCGGCGAGCCGCCCTGTACGGGAATCAGTTGAGCCCGCATGCTCCCCACGTCCAACCCTCGCGAGAAACGCGTCAGCCAAGGCGCGATACACCATCCTCATTAGATCATACATGCATGCGGGCGGCGATCCAAGGTGCGCGCAAATGCCCTTGGCAGTCCGGGTTGCAAGTTCAGAATAACGATTGTGCCGGGGAGGACGGCAGAAGCAAGCGAAAATGTCGATGGTCTGCTCTTGCATTTCGCGCCGCCGGCCACGCCGCAGCGCTAGTTCCCCGCGGGCTCGACCTGCAGGATCTGCACCTTGGGTTGCGAGAGATCGACCTTGATGAGCTGCGAGGTGA
Organism: Planctomycetota bacterium; assembly: GCA_016873095.1. Classification (GTDB taxonomy): domain Bacteria; phylum Planctomycetota; class Planctomycetia; order Gemmatales; family Gemmataceae; genus VGYC01. The sequence continues at coordinate 55,121 of VGYC01000013.1, forward strand.
TGGCATAGCCGACGTTGTTCGCCTGGTCCACCGCTTCCACGCGCACGTGAAACTGGTAAGGCACTCGCTCCGGCATGGTCCAGACATGCTGACCGCTGTTGGCGACGTTCTGGACGATAGGCGTCCACGGTCCGGCCAGAGTCTCGCCGTGGGAAAGCGTGATCGGCTGCGCGTTCAGGTTCTTGTCACGGGCGGACCAGGAGATGGTGAGCTTGCCCTTGTCCGCCCCCTGGCCGACGATAACGTTCTGCAGCTGCACCATCGGCTTGGTCATATCCACCTCGATCCAGGCTTGCGGGCGATCGCCTAGCTGCGGCGGTTTGGCGCCCAGCCCCACGCCGCTCTTGGCGACCAGCGTGATGCCGTAGACCCCTTCGCTGTTGACTTCGAAGGTGACGTTTCTTTGGCTGGTGGGATCCTCGCCCACGCGTGGCGGATACTTGTTCCAGCTGCGGCCGTCCTGCGTGAACCACAGTTCGACCTCGGCGACGCCGGAAGGGCCGACTTCCTTGAGGTCGTACTTGAGCGTGATGCGCTTGTTGTTCACGAACTTGCGTCCGGGCGGGCCGGTGTCGGGGTTGACGGTCGGCTGCGTGAACTCGTTGTTGCCGACCGGCGGCGCCACGGAGCCGTCCAGGCTGACCGACGCGGTCGCCTCCCCCCAGTTGCCAGCCCGGTCGCGGGCGCGAACGCGGACCTGCACCGCCGAGCGCGTCATCGGGTTCCAGTGGAGTTGCGGCCCGGCGAGCGTGCGCGGCAACGGCAACCACGAGTTGCTGCCGACCGGACGGTACTCCGCTTGCAGCGCGTCCGGCAAGGTCAGGTCCAGGTTCTCGTCGCGGATGTCCCAGGAAATGCCGACCTCGTCGCCGCGCGGCGTGAGCGGCTGCAACAAGACCAGAGGCGGCTGCGTGTCGACAACGACTTTCAAGTTCGGCGTCGCGCCGTCCATGCGCACCGGGTAAAGCCGGCCATCAGAGTCCTGCGTCTGTACCGCGAACCAGAAGTAGCCGTCCTTCTCCGTGAGGAACTTGAAATGTCCCTGCTCCGGCGGCGCTGTCGCCGCCTGCTGCCAGGACTTGCCCTGGTCGGTCGAGACGAAAAGCTGTAGTTGCTTGAGCCGCTGCTCCGGAGTGCTACCCTTGAAGGGAATCTTGAAGTGACGGTACGGCGAATAGACGATGCCGGACGAATCCTGCGCGCCGGCCGGACCGCTCAGCGTCCAGCCGCTGGCCAGCAACAAGACCATGCTCAGTGCCCGACTCCGCATGCGTCCGTCCTTCACGATCCTGACGAGGTCCGCGCCCCGTGGGCGAAGATGCGCCTCTTCCTTCAAATCGACCGGCAAACTCAGCCAACTTGAGAATTTACGGATTTCCGGATCTTTCCGGAGAGTGGCCCAAGAGAAGCTGAGGAGAGTTTGCGGGCAGAATGGCCAGGTGAGGCTAGCCGGGCCGTCGACACGGCCTCCGAAGCGTATATACTCATCTCCAACCCGCCACGCGCGCCAAATTCAGGAGATGAAAATGTATTGCCGTTCGCTGCTGGCAGCATTTCTCTGCGTTGTCATCGGTTCTTCGTCAACGTGGGCACAGGCCAAGGAAAAGCCGGGAGCGGAAAAGCCGAAAGCGGACAGGTCCAATCGCAATTCCGCCAAGGAACCGCTGGCGGCAACACTGTCGATGGCCAAGGCGAAGGCCTTTCTTGACGAGGTCAATCTGCAATGGACGCGGCAACGCAAGTGCGGCACCTGTCATACCAACTATCCTTACTTGATGTCTCGGCCACTTTTCAAGGACGACTCGCCGGCAGCGCGAGAAGTTCGCGCGTTCTTCGAGGGACGGGCAGCCAACTGGGACAATCCCAAGACCAAGCCGCGCTGGGACACCGAGGTGGTCGCCACTGCGGTCAGTCTGGCGATCAATGACTCCCGGACCACCGGCAAGCTACATGCATTGACGCGCAAGGCGCTTGACCGCATGTGGACCTTGCAGCGCGACGACGGAGCCTGGAAGTGGCTCAAGTGCAACTGGCCGCCGATGGAGCACGATGATTACTTCGGCGCCACCTACGCCGCTCTCGGCGTTGGCCTGGCGCCGGACGACTACGCCCATTCACCAGCGGCAAAGGCCGGCATCGACAAGCTACGCGGCTATCTCAAGAAAAACGCGGCCCCCGACCTGCATCACCGCGCCATGCTCCTGTGGGCCTCGATGAAGCTCGACGGCCTGCTCGAGGCCAGGGACCGCGACGCCATCATCAAGAGCCTGCTCGCCATTCAGCGCGAGGATGGCGGCTGGAACTTGCCAGCGCTTGGCGATTACAAACGCCATCAGAAGGACAAGGACGCCAAACCTATCGCGAATGACAAGAACGCGCCCAGCGATGGTTACGGAACCGGCTTCGTCGTCTATGTTCTGCGACAGGCGGAAGTGCCGGCGGACCATCCGCAAATTCGCAAGGGCGTCGCCTGGTTGCGCAGCAATCAGCGCGAGTCCGGCCGCTGGTTCACGCGCTCGCCCAGCACGGATAGCTACCACTTCATCAGCCATGCGGGCACGGCCTTTGCCGTGATGGCGCTGGTTGCCTGCGAATGAGCTTCATGGCAGCTGGCGCTCCCTGAACGGGCGCGGCTCAGGCAGGACTGATTCCGGATCGACGACGACCATGCGCGGCTGCCCCGGATCGCAGCCTGCCATTGCCGGCTCGACCCGGCCCGTCATCACGAAGAGGCGCAGCTGGGCCTGGTTGTGTTCGCGGATCACGTCGAGGTACTTGTATTGCGCCTCTGCCAGGGTTCGAATGGCGCTGAGGACTTCACTGGGGGTCGCGCCCTTGACGTTCTGTTCGAAGCGATAACGGCTCAATTCGTAGAGCTTTTCGCTGTAGCGGATCTGCGATTCCCCGAGCTTGAACTCTTCCCGGCGACTGACGCTCGTGCTCAAGCCCTCCTGCACGCCCATGGCCAGCCGGTTGCGCAATTCCTGATAGCCAAGCTGGGCTTGCTGCGAGCGTGAGTTTGCCAGGCGGCGCTGTTCGTTTGCCGTCGTCCATTCGGTGACATTCCAGCGTGCTTGCAGGGCCATGTCAAAGCGGTTGGCCCAGAACGAACTGCCTCCCGGTCCCGCGCCGAAGCCGCCTTCGGCGACGTTCAATTGCATGACGGGAATGAATCGGCCGGGGCCCTTGGCCTTGCGCTGCGCTTCCTCGATGGTGCTCAGCATCCCCTCCATCTCGCGGATGCCCGGTCCGTTGCTCATGGCCTCGTCGAGCAGCGCGGGCAGCGGGATGGATGCATCGACAAGCGTGAACGGCACGAGTTGACGATCGAGCGGCACCAGTTCCGCGGTCGGATCGAGCGAGAGCAGATAGGCGAGCTTGGCGGCGGCGGCGCGGGCGTTGCCGCGCATCTGCCTTGCCGCTTGGCGATGCCCGTCGATGGCGGCCTCGATGCGTGCTTCCTCGACCTTGGCGCCGGCCTCGACAGATGCCCAGTTGCGAGCTTGCTTCAGCAATCTTTCCAGCTTTTTCTCGACTTCGCCGGCGACCAGAACGCTGGAAAGCGCCGCCATCATGTCCATGTAGGTGCTTGACGCTTCGAGCAGCTTCTCGGCGTTGAGGCGGCTCACTTCGCCCATCGATTCCCAGACTTTTTGCTCGGCCTGGACCTTCTTGTAGACCAGCTCGCGCAGATCGAGCTGCCCGCGCATTTCCATGCCTGCGAACAGGCTGCCGAAGCTGGAGATGATCAGGTTGCCGTTGAAGTCCTGGATGCCACCCTCGTGGCGGTAAAATGCCGGCCCGACATACAAGTCCGGCAAGCATTTCTTCGAGACCAGGTCCTGATAGGCGAACGCCTCCTCGAGCTTCTCACGCGCCTGGGCAAGCTTGCCGTTCTGGTCCTGGGCGAGACGAAAGACCGTGTCGAGCGTGATCGGCAGCGCGTGCTGCGGCACGCTGATCGGCATGTGCGCGGTTTCATGTTGCGGCAAGGCCGAGCCTGCTTGTTCAAACGATACTCGATGGAGAGGATTGCTATCGGGCGGTAGCTCGTTCACTTCGATGGTTACCGGCTGATCGAGGGCCGCGCGTTGCGGTTCTTGCGCCCATTGACACTGCGTCTGGCATTGCCCGCGCACCACGGTCGGCCGCGAAGGCGCTTGCATCCGCGCGGTCGGCGCGAACTGGCTGCAGCCCGACAGGGACAGCATCCCCGCCGCGGCGAGCAAGACAAGTTCGCAACAGGTCGGTCCGCGCCGCTTCATTAGTCCTTCCAGGTCGAACGTTGTCCAAGGTGTGGCATCATCAGCAATCATCGGTTGGCAGGGCTGGCGAGGTTGACCGGAAGTAACGGTTGCGCCTGGATTGCTGACTGTGCCAGCGCGAGCCACGACAATCTAGGCGCTTTGAGTTAATAAGCGTACATGGCCGCTCAGGGATTTCAGCCAGATGCCTCCGCATGTCAACGAGGTGAGGCTGGCGAGGTCGAGGCGGCATGGCCGACCTACCAGATTGGGCAAGAGCCGTCAGCCTTGCCGATGCTATGCCCGGCAAGTTATGCGATTCAGCGAAATTCCCGAGCACGAGCGTTTCCTTCTGCTGGTGGGAGGGGAATCAATGATTCAGAGCGGTCTTCGCGCTTCCTGCTCGCCCTGCTATAAAGTTGGCCGCTCTTTCCAGGGCAGAATTCGGAGACCGTCCGGAAAGTAGCTCGCCCGACCCCTTGTGCGAAAAACGGCATGCGTGGAGCATGCCGACAATCAGGAGATCGACGATGCGATACAAGTGGCTGGCCCTGTCAACCCTGTTGCTCGCCGTGGCTGCGACTTGCGGGCAGCAGACTCCCCCCGCGGCGAGTCCTGCAGGCAATCTTGACGACGTGCTGGTGAACTGGGAAAAGACGATGACCGGCGCCCGCAGTCTGCTTGCCTTCTGCACGCGCACGAACGTGGACAAGGTCTACCAGACCACGGAACTCTACGAGGGGACCGCCAAGTTCGTGAAGGGAGCGGCGGGACAGCCGAGCAAGGCCAGCCTGGAGATGGTCAAGAAAGGCCGGCCGGACATCTTCGAGAAATACATCTACACGGGCAGGTCGCTCTATGAATACCAGCCCGGGACGAAGGTCATCCGCGTTCACGACTTGCCGGTGCCGAAGCCGGGGCAGGTGGCCGACGACAATTTCGTGTCGTTCCTGTTTGGCATGAAAGCCGCCGAAGCCCGCAAGCGCTACCAGCTCACGCTGGTCCCGCCGCCGGCCAACGACAAGTGGTACTATTACGTGAAAATCCAACCCATTCAGGCGGCCGACAAGGCGGATTTCACCGAGGCCCGCATGGTCCTCACCGTCAAGGACTACATGCCGCGGCAAATCTGGTTCCAGCAACCGAATGGCAACGAGACGACATGGGATTTCACGCGTGTCATCAACGGCGCGGACATCCGTCCGTCGGAGTTTGAGAAGCCGGCGCTGCCGGCCCGTGATTGGCGCTACGTTGAAGTGCCCCGTGAAACTCCGGCGCGGGTCATTCGTCAGCAGCAGTAGCCGCTGCCCGGCGCGACAGCGCCAGACCGCAAGCGGTTGATCATGCTGCGGACCAGACTTGCGCAAGTTCGACGAGGACATTCACCGCGGCGGCCATCTCCTCCAGGCTGGTCCATTCCAGTGGCGAATGCAGGTTATGTTCGCCTGTGAACAGATTCGGCGTGGGCAAGCCCATCTCGGTGAGCCGCGAGCCATCCGTGCCGCCGCGAACGATCGCCTGCCTGGGCGTGATGCCGGCGCGCCGCATCGCTTCCTCGGCAAACTCGACGGCGCGCGGTTCGCGTTTCAGCCCTTCCGCCATGTTGCGATACTGTGCCGTCACCTGCACGTCGAACCTGGCCCGCGGGTGCTCCAGATGCAAGTATCTTGCCAGATCGCGCAGCAAGTCGGCTTTCTCCTTCAGCCTGGTGGAATCAAAGTCGCGGAGCAGGATGCGCATCACCGCCTGACCGACGCCGCCTTCCAGTCGATACGGATGCAGAAAGCCTTCGCGGTCGGCTGTCGTCTCCGGCGACAGGGCCTGCCACGGCAGGCGTGCCAGAAAGCTGCCCGCGAGCCGCAGTGCGTTGACCATCGCCCCCTTGGCGATGGCCGGATGGATGTTGATACCGGTGATGGTGACGACAGCCAGGTCGGCGGAAAAAGTTTCCGTGTCGATCTCGCCAGCCGCTCCACCGTCCAGCGTATAGCCCACGACCGCGCCGAGCTTCTCGAGATCGACATGATCGACGCCACGGCCGATCTCCTCGTCGCAGGTGAAGCAGACGCGGATCGGGCCATGGGCGATTTCCGGATGCGTGACGAGTTGCCGGGTCGCCTCCATGATGACAGCGACGCCGGCCTTGTTGTCGGCCCCGAGGAGCGTGGTGCCGTCAGTCGTGATCAGAGTTTGTCCCCGGTACCTGGCAAGGTCCGGATTGTCGGCAATGCTCAGAATCTTGGTCGTATCGCCAGGGAGGACGATGTCGTTGCCATCATAGTGATGATGGATCACGGGCCTGACGTTGCGTCCGCTGGTTTCCGGCGAGGTATCAAGATGGGCGATCCAGGCGATCACCGGCGCAGCTCGCGGCTGCGTGGCGGGAATAGTGGCCATGACGATGCCGTGCTCATCGACGGCGGCATCGCGCAGGCCGATGTCCTGCAGTTCCCCCATGAGCAGGCGGCCAAGTTCCAGCTGCCCTGGCGAGCTTGGATACGTACCGGATGCCTCATCGGCTTGCGTGTCGATGCGAACGTAACGGCAGAAGCGATCGAGAAGAGCATTCATTGTGTCAGCAACGGCTCGATGGCCGCCCCCACGATCCCCAGGCCAACGTCCAGGACGCATTGCGACCATTCTATTGGTGCTCGGCATCGCACGGGCGGGCGGGCTTGGCCGGCCCCGGTTTTTCCGTTAAGCTTGACGCAGGTGAGCGTGGGCAACATCGTCTGCAGAGGGAATCATGGACAGTTCCATCACTTCGTTCAATCACATAATCGATCCCGATGTGCCCCCGGAAGGCGAGATCAAGCAATCCAGCATCCAGGAGTTGATCACCCAGATCAAGGAGACGGCGGACAAGCTGGCGCGCGACGGGGCTAACCGCGGCGACGTGAAGTTGCTCACCACCGCGCTCAAGGAGTTACGTTATTCATTCAAGGTGTTTGCGCCGTTCCGCCGGCAGCGAAAGGTGACGATCTTCGGGTCGGCGCGTTTGCCGCTGGACCATCCGGCGTGCAAGCAGGCCGTCGATTTCGGCAAGCGCCTGGCGCGGGCCGGATATCTGGTCATCACCGGCGCAGCCCAGGGCATCATGGAGGCCGGGCACATCGGCGCCGGCCGCGCCAACAGTATCGGCGTCAACATCCTGCTGCCATTCGAGCAGGAGGCCAATCCGGTCATCGCCGGCGACGCCAAGCTCATGCACCTCAAGTACTTCTTCACGCGCAAGCTGTTGTTCGTCAAGGAATCAGACGCCATCGCCCTGTTTCCAGGCGGCTTCGGCACACAGGACGAGTGCTTCGAGGCGCTGACCCTGGTGCAGACCGGCAAGAGCCACATCTTTCCCATCGTCATGGTGGATGAGCCGGGTGGCGACTACTGGCACCGCTGGCTCGACTACATCCGCGACGTCATGCTCAAGCGTGCCCTGATCTCGCCGGAAGATCTGGCACTGTTCAAGGTCACCGACTCGGTGGACGAGGCGGTTCGCGAGGTGCTCGACTTCTACCGCGTGTTTCACAGCATGCGTTACGTGAAGCGCGACCTGGTGCTGCGCTTGCAGCAACCGTTGTCGGAGCCGCTCATGGAGCGGATTCGCCAGGAGTTCGCCGACATCGTCCGTGGTGGAACATTCGAGCAAACGGGGGCGCTGCCGGCGGAAGCCATGGACGCGCACCTGGCCCTGCTGCCGCGCTTGCGCTTCCGCTTTGACCGCAAGAGCATGGGTCGGCTGCGAATGCTGATCGACCTGATCAATCGTGAACGGACGCTGCCATAGCCCGCCGCTTGCACTTAAAAGTCGAAAGCAAGCACTGCCACAGCGGGAATAACAGATCGTCGAACCTGGCCTGAAGCGCGTTCTGACTTCGTCAGAACGCGCAGTAATAGCCGAATCAAGGGAGGACGGCTTCCATGAGACCGATGCGCTGGCCGTGGGGTGGCGAGCCGTCTTCACCCACATACCAAACCCGCACTTTCCTGTCCGAAACCAAAAACTGAGTGGGATGCACGCAGTGATTCCGGCCGATGCCTGCCGAGTCGAAGTGCAAGGCCGGCGTCGGTCCGAGGACGCTGCGATCGCCGCGTAGCTTCTTAAAGTTCAGCCCGTCGTCGCTGACTGCTGCATACGTATTCCATGCGCCTCCCTTGTCCGCGCCGTAAAGCATCAGGTAGCGGCGGCCGTCGTGATACACCGACACGCCGCATTGCCCTTGCTGCCCCCCGACGAGTCCCGCGAGAGGCTTGCCATTGTTTAGCCGCTGCCAGCGGATGCCGTCGGGACTGGATGCAATTCCAATGGTGTGCCGTCCGTTGTAGGCGCCGTACCACATGATGAACTGGTCCTTGATCTTGAGCACATGCATCCCGGTTGCCTGGATGCTATCGATGGTTCCTTTGGGTCCGATGTCCAGCACGGGCTTTCCGCGGTTCTGGCGCTGCCAGTGAACTCCGTCGGTACTGGTTGCGAAACAGATGCGTTCCACGCGGACGTGTGCGGGATCGAGTCCCAGGTCGCGAGCCTGGGTGCCATCGATGGCGCCGTACCACATCCAGTACCTGTCAGCCACTTTCAAGACGTACGGATGGCACAATCCCTTGGCATCGGCGCTGCCCCTTGGCCCCAGATCGAGCACTGGCTTGCCGCCGTTGCCGACTTTCCAGCGGCGGCCGTCCGTGCTGATCGCCAGCCCGATTCGCTGATAGATGCCATATGGGACGCCGAGATCTTTCGTTGGTTCATCTCCCACGAACCACATGCGATAGACTTTTCCATCGAAGTGAATCGTCGGCGCCCCCACGCTCCCGCTGTACCAGCTGGCCGGGTCACCCTTGTCGAGCACGGCCCCCTTCGCGGCGTCACCCGGCACGCGCCGAAACGAAACCATCTCCAGTTGCTGTACAGTGGGCTGGACTTGCTCTTCGCCGGCTGGTGACGATTCGGCCACGATGATCCAGCAAGCGGCAAGCACTCCGCCGCCGACACAGCCAATCAGTACGGTTTTTCTGCAGTCCATGAGAACTATGCTACGCAAAAACCCCACAAATCTTGCGAAAATCGCAACATTTCCAGGGTTCAGTGACAACAGGCTGTCAGTGGAGCCGAGGGGGATCGAACCCCTAACCTCAGCATTGCGAACGCTGCGCTCTCCCAGTTGAGCTACGGCCCCTGATTGGCTGAATTTTACGCAATTGGCGGTAGCCGTCAATCGGCGCTGGAAATCGCGAGCGGCACCGGTTTGACCTTGAACGGGACAACGGCTGAGAACACACCCCCTCGTGCCCGCGCAATCTGCGAATCTGGCGCGACCCAGACGAGCGTACCGACAGCCGAAGCAACCGCATCGAGTTTCTTTTCGTAGCATAAATCAAGGCGCGCCGTCGCAAATTGGCCCCGGCACATTTGTTGCGCTTCAGCTAGACGCCACGGGACACAGGCAATGAGATTCACGCTTCTGGCATTCTTGATCGCAGTCAGCATGGGAGAGTTGTGGCAGACACCGGCCCAGACGGCGTCACGCGCCACCAAGCAGATCGATTCCATCCGCGCCGACCTCAAGTATCTCGCCAGCGATCGGCTCGAGGGCCGCGGCGTCGGTACGCGCGGCGAGGAACTGGCCATCGAGTTCATCGCCAGGCGTTTCGAGAAGGTCGGCCTCAAGCCGGCCGGCGACCGCGGCACGTTCTTCCAGTCCGTGCCGCTCGTGAAGGTGACCACCGGACCGAAGGCGAGGCTGGCCGCCATCAAGGGAGAGGAGTCGGTCGCGTTCAAGCTGGGAGACGAGTTTGCCGGCACTGCGCTCACGCAGCAGCCGGAGGACTTCGAGGCGGAGGCGATCTTCTGCGGCCACGGTATCACGGCCCCGGAGTTCGACTGGGATGACTACAAGGGCATGAACGTGAAGGACAAGATCGTCGTCGTGTTCACCAATGAGCCGCCGTCGGACGATCCCAAGTTCTTCGGTGGCAAGGCGCTCACCTACTATGGAAGATGGACGTACAAGTACGAGGAGGCGACGCGCCGCGGCGCCAGGGCCGTCTTCATCATCCACACCAACGAGACGGCCGGGTATCCATACTCCGTTGTGCGCCGGCTCGATGGCGTGCAACTGCGACGTGTCGGCAACGCGCCGGCGCTGGCCTTCGCCGGCTGGCTGTCACAAGGCGCCGGTGACAAGCTGCTGTCATTCGCAGGATTGACCGTCGAGAAGGCTCTGAAGATGTCCGATCAGCGCGGCTTCAAGGCAGTCCCCCTCGGCGTTAGGCTTAGGGTGCATATCCCAACAACCGTCAAGAAGATTCAGACGAAGAACGTCATCGGCATCGCCGAGGGAAGTGATCCGGACCTGAAGGCGGAGGCAGTCATGTTCACGGCTCACTGGGACCACCTTGGCGTGGGCAAGTCCGCCGTCGGCACCGACAACATCTACAATGGCGCTCTCGACAATGCCAGCGGCTGCGCCATCCTGCTCGAACTGGCCAAGTGCTGGACCGAGCAGCAACCGCGGCCCAGGCGCTCGGCCGTGTTCTTGGCGCCGACCGCCGAGGAGAACGGCCTGCTCGGCGCCATTCACTACGCCCAGCATCCGGCGATTCCGCTGGGCAAGACGGCCATCAACCTGAACTTCGACACGGTGCCGCCTCTGGGTGTGCCGGAATCGGTCATCGTCAGCGGCGCCGAGCGGACCACGGCCTGGCCGCTGGTGCAGGAGATGGCGAAGAAGAACAAGCTCGAAACCGAGCCGGACAAGATGGCCCACCTTGGTTTCTACTTCCGGTCCGATCACTTTGCACTGGCCCGCGCCGGCGTTCCCGCCTTCTCGATCTACCCCGGCGAAAAGGTGAAGGGCAAGCCGGCCGGCTTCGCTCGCAAGGCCGCCGAGGAATACATCGCCAGGTTCTACCACACACCGCAGGATGAATATCGCGATGACTGGGATTTCTCCGGCTACCCGGTCCTCATCCAGTTCGCGCTGGACATTGCCCGCGCATCGGCCAATGCCAAGGCACTGCCGACCTGGCTGCCTGGAGATGAGTTTCGCGCGGTGCGCGACAAGAGCTTCGGGAATTGACGCAGACCAGCGTGGTTGCAGTGCGCTCGGCGGTTCCGCGCGCTCCGAACCGCGCGAAAACGCCGAGTGAGCTGAAACTACGCCTGTCAGACTTTGGGTCGATCTGGCATAATACTCCCATGCACAACTCATCCCTCAAATCCGCCATCACCCGACTCCTGCCCCGGGTGCAGATGCCGGCCCAGTACCTGGGCGGCGAGCTGAACAGCGTCGTCAAGGACCATCGCACGGTGCGCGGCAAGCTGTGTCTGGCATTTCCGGACACCTATGGCCTTGGCATGAGCCATCATGGCTTGCAGGTGCTGTACACGCTCATGAACAACGATCCACAGTGGGCTTGCGAGCGGGCCTTCACGCCGTGGATCGACTTCGAGAAGGAGCTGCGCGACGCGTGCTTGCCGCTCTATAGCCTGGAAACGTTCACGCCGCTGTGCGACTTCGACCTTGTCGGCTTCAGCCTGCAATACGAGGTCTGCTACACCAACTTGCTGACGATGCTGGATCTCGGCGGCATTCCCCTTCATAGCGCGGACCGGACGCTGGCGCATCCGCTGGTTGTTTGCGGCGGGCCCGGGGCGCAGAACCCGGAAGTCCTCGCGCCGTTCGTGGATGTCTTTGTCATCGGCGACGGCGAGGAAAGCTTGCCCTGGCTCATGGAAAAATGGATGAGCCTGAAGGAAGCCGGTCGCGGTTCGCGGGCCGACCTCATCGCCGAACTGGTCGGCAGCACGACCTGGGCTTACGCGCCGCAGTTTTATGAACCGGAGTACCACGCCGATGGCACCGTCGCGGCCCTGAACCGCACGCGCGGCGATGTGCCGCGCGAGATCGTCGCCTGCACCATCCAGCAGGATTTCGACGACATCCCGCTGCCGACTAAGCCGGTCGTGTCGTTCGTGCAGACGCCGCACGACCGGATCGCCATCGAGATCATGCGTGGCTGCCCGTGGCAATGCCGGTTCTGTCAATCGACCGTCATCAAGAGGCCGTTGCGCGTGCGCTCGGTCGAGACCATCGTGCAGGCGGCCCTGGAGAGCTATCGCAACACCGGGCACAGCGAGATCAGCCTGCTGAGCCTCAGCACCAGCGACTATCCGGATTTCGAGAAGCTGGTCCTGCGCATGCAAGAAGTGTTCACGCCGCTGGGTGTGAGCATCTCGCTGCCGAGCCTGCGTGTCAACCAGCAGCTGCGGTCGCTGCCGCGGTTGATGAAGGGCGTGCGCAAGGCGGGGCTGACGCTGGCCCCCGAGGTGGCGCGCGACGACATGCGCGAGCAGATCCGCAAGAAGATCAAGAACGACGACCTCTACGAGGGCTGCCGTGTCGCCTTCCAGAATGGCTGGCAGAAGGTGAAGCTTTACTTTCTCATCGGCCTGCCGGGCGAACGGACCGCTGACCTCGACGGCATCGTGGACATGGCGGAGCATATCTCGAAGATCGGCAAGGAAGTTCGTGGCCGGTACGCCGAGGTCACCGCCTCGGTGTCCAATTTCGTTCCCAAGCCGCATACGCCCTATCAATGGAATGGCATGCAGACGCGCGAGTACCTGCAAGAGGCCGGCCGCTACCTGCGGCAGCGCTGCCGCAACCGTGCCGTGCGCATCAAACAGCACGACATCGAGTGCAGTCTGCTGGAAGGCGTCCTGACCAGGGGCGACCGCCGCATCGCGCCGGCGCTGCTGGAAGCCTGGAAGCGCGGCTGCCGGCTCGACGGCTGGCGCGAGTGCTTTCAACCGGAGATCTGGTGGCAGACCTTTGCCGACCTGGGCATCGACACCACCTGGTACTCGCAACGCCTCCGGCCCATGACGGAACGCCTGCCCTGGGATCATGTCAACGTCAAGAAGCCGGGCCGCGAGTTCCTGGAGAAGGAGCAGCAACGCAGCCTCGTGCAACTCGAGGTGATGGCGGAGCAGGTGTAAGCAACTCACCCGCATTCCAAAGGCAGTACGGAGCCAAGAAAATGTCTCGCGTGACAGCGAAACAGTTTCAAGAAGCTGTTAGCCTGCATGCTCACTTGCCCGAGGATTTGGCCAAGCGGTGTTGTTGTCCCGAGTACACTCTTGGGAAGGACGATGTTGATCCGCGCACACTCCATTTTGCCAACTGCCCTTGTCATAGGTGGCTCTTGACCCAATTGGGCACAAGAAAGGAGGACCACGGTGGACGCACTGCAGGGCAAGATTCACGGCCATACGGTTGAACTGAATCGGAATCCTGGACTTCCCGACGGACAGGATGCTGAAGTCCATCTGCGCGTCATCCCATTGAAAAAAAACTGGGGTGAAGGATTACAGCGCTGCGCCGGCGCCATGGCCGATGAGTGGACTGTCGAGGATGACCAGATTCTGGAACAAATCTCGCAGGAACGGAAACTGGACACCCGACAGGACCTTGCGGAATGAGTTTTCTGTTGGACACCAACATCTGCTCGGCGCACTTGAAACGCCCGGCTGGGTTGATGCATCGCTTCGCGCAGCACTCAGGTGGTTCGTTCATTCCAACCATTGTCCTGGGCGAGTTGTATGCCTGGGCGTTCCATCGGAAGAAACCCTGATCCGGTAATTCAACGAATTGAGAATGATCTGTTGCCGGATGTCACAATCCTTGATTTTGACGCGGATTGCTGCAAGGAATCTGGAAAACTCCGAGGCAAGTTGCTCCAGAAGGGAATCTCAGTAAGCCGGCTAGACTTGATGATCGGTGCCGTGGCAATCTTCCACAATTTGACTCTTGTGACGAACAATACCGCGGACTTTCAATACATTCCTGGTTTGCGGCTCGAAGACTGGCTGACGCCCTGACTCGCATCGGCGCCAATCCGCACCATCAATGCCAGGAAACACACTTCCCAAGAATCGGTACGCGCACAAGAGGACCCCGGCGCGGCACCGGGGTCCTCGGTTATACTGTGTATGATTTGCCGAGGGGTATATGTCTCTCTCTGGACGAATATCTGGACGAATCTTTGCACGAATCGGCGTCAGGTTATTGTCATTCGCTTGGCGCCCGCAGCGATTCCAGGAAGCGGATGATCGCTTGCTGGTTCGGCACGGTGAGCAGTGAAAAGCGCCGGACGGAGGCCTGGCCCTGGCCGCCGTGCATGATGATGGCGTCTTTGAGCGTGGCGGCCCGGCCGTCGTGCAGGTAGGGAGCGGACTCGGCCACGCCCCAGAGCGGCGGAGTTCGCCATTCGTCCGGTAGCGGCCCGTCGCCCGACGACGGCGCGGTTTCCACGGGCGATCCATAGTACGCACCCACGCCTGTAAGGTCGCGGCCCATGCGGTGCAGCAGCAGGTCGCTATAAATGCCTGTCACTTCGCCCATGTTGGGCACGTGGCAATCGGCACAGCCAATCTGGTTGAACAGCCGCTGTCCGTGCATGACGTTGGTCTGCGCGTGCACGGTCTGGGGCAGTTGCTGCACGGGCCGGGGCAGCGCGGCCACGAAATCACGCATGTCCCTGCATTGTTCGAGCGTAAGATCGAGGCCGACCTGCTGGTAGCTCGGCTTGCTCAAGGGCGCTGGTTGCGGGTTGCCTGGATTGCTCAGTCCCAGCTCATTGGCGCAGGCGGCCTGTACAAACTCGAGCAGGCTGGCGCTCTGCGCCTTCCACCCGAAACGGCCCACCCGTCCGCCGGCCAGCCGAAGCGACCGCCCAACCGGGGAGGTCTCGGTTCCGCTGCCGATCATGCCCCAACGGGTCCGCGCCAGTCGTTCCTGTCCAATGATGACGCGGTCCGGAATCTCGTCAATCTGACGGGCGCCGAACAGCGCCGGCGTGTTGCGCTGCGAGAGGAGCACGCCAGGGGGAATGTTCAAGGATTCGTTGTTGCCGCCCTGGCCTTGCAAGAGAGATTTCAAGGGCACGCGCGAGATTGGCGGCATGGCCGAATGCACCTGGGAGAGTGTCTCCTCGAATTCCGGCCGCGTGGCCAGCGCGTGCAACACACCCTGGCGGATGGTCGGCAAGCCGCCGCGTCCAGCCACGAAGTTGGTGACGTTATGCTCCAGTCCGCCGGCGCCGCCCAGCGCCGGTGACCGATGGCACGCTGCGCAAGAGGTGGCGTTGTAGACCGGTCCCAGGCCGTCACCCTTCGTCAGAGGATCATTGTCGGTCCACTCGTGGGTGAACAGCGTCTTTCCCCTGGCGACCGCATCCGCCTCCGGGGCCACCCCCACAGGCTGCTCAAAGGAAAGGATGCGCCAGCCCAGTGGAAAAAAGATGGCGAGGCCGACAACCAGGTACCAGACAGAAGTGTAGTGTTTCATCCCAACTGGCACATCGGCTAAGGTAGGCGATGGTTCTCTCCACGGGTAGGAAAAACCAAAACCCTCAGAAGGAGAGAAGCATGAACCAGGACCGGCGTCGGAAGTGGAGCTCGGCGGACAAGCTGCGGATCGTGCTGGCGGGGATGC
>VGYC01000014.1 GCA_016873095.1 Planctomycetota bacterium
CGGGACCATCACCGCCATGCGGTAAAACGGGCCTGCTTCGGCAGACCCATCATAGGCTCGACCGGAGCCTTTTATATTGACCTGCATCGGGGCACGCCTCGTCGGTCTGAGGCGAAGCCTCGCTAGGAAACTACCATGCTCGAATGGCTGAGCAAGCCGTTTCTGCATCGTGGCCGCTGGTCGCGGCGGGCGCTGCTGCGCGCGGGCGCGGTCGGCGTAGGTGGGCTGATGCTGCCGCGTCTGCCAGCCTCCCAGTCAGCCGCGCCGCGCCGTCGGTGTGCCAGCCGCTGCATTTTTGTTTTTCTCAACGGTGGACAGTCGCAGCTGGACACCTTTGACATGAAGCCTTTGGCCCCGTCCGGGGTGCGCGGGCCGTATCGTTCGATCGCCACCAGCGTTCCCGGTCTGTCCATCTGCGAAAAACTGCCCCGGCTGGCCCAGTGGATGCACAAGGTTGCCGTGATTCGCTCGATGACGCACAATCTCAGCGCCCATAACTCGAGCGCCGCATACGCGTTGAGCGGGCGTTCTCCCGGATCGGACGCCGCCATCGCGCCAACGGCGACCGATCATCCGACGTTCGGGTCGGTTGTCGCCCGGCTGTCGCCGCCACAGACACTCCCTCCCTTCGTGCTGACCCCGACCTATCTTTTTGACATGGGCTTCCCGACGCCCAGCGCGGGAGGCGGATGGTTGGGACGCTCATTCGATCCGTTTCCGGTGGTCCGCAATCAGATGATGTCGGCTTCACCAGTCTGGACCGGAGAACTGCCGGTCCCCAGCGGCATGAATTTGACTGCCGACATGACCTCACTCCGGGTGCGGCATCGAGAAGCCCTGCGCTGTCGATTATCCGCGGGCAACGCCGCCGAGGCAGCGCACGACGAGCATCGGCGTCGCGCCATGGAACTGATCCTGTCCCCAGAGGCACAGAGCGCTTTCGATCTGTCTCGGGAACCGGCCTCGGTTCGCGACCGTTATGGCCGCTTTGAGATGGGGCAGGTGTTGCTGCTGGCGCGGCGGATGATCGAAGCCGGCGTCCGGTTCGTAACCGCCAATGCCGTCTCCAATCCACCCAGCACCAGGCTGTCGGCGTTTCAGATCTGGGACACTCACTTCGATCACTTTCGGCTCTACGACAGCCACCTGTTGCCCGAGTTCGATCAGGCCCTGTCGGCACTGTTGGGCGATCTTGCCGATCGTGGCTTGCTCGACGACACGTTGGTACTGGTCATGGGGGAGTTCGGGCGCACTCCGCGTATCAACAATGCTGATGGTGGTGGCCGAGATCACTGGTCGCGCGCCTATTCGGCGCTGCTCGCCGGTGGTCCGATCCGCGGCGGCATCATCCACGGTCGAACCGATGCCGTTGCCGGCGAGGTAAGGGACTTTCCGGTCCGACCCGACGACCTGGCGGCCACGCTTTACAAATCCCTCGGCATTCCCCACGACACGATGCTGCACGACCTCCGCCAGCGGCCCCACCGCATCGCCGAGGGCGAGCCGGTTCGCGCCTTGTTCGGCTGAGGCAAAAGGCCAGGCCAGCACGCGCTGGTCGCTTAACCGGGCAGTTCGAGGGCCGCTTGCAAGCGCGCGATCTGCTCGCTCATGGGCCGCGGCGGCTTCGGCGTCTGCTGGCCCAGCCGGCCCTCGATCTTGAGCCAGATGACGGCTGGGCCGGGGCCGGCCAAGGCTTCGGCAGCGCCCGCTTGCCAGGAGTCGTGATTGTCGAAGGAATAGACGCGGCGGATGCCGGCGCCGCGCGCCAGCTCGGCAAAGTCTGCATGGCCGACGCCGGCGTGCGGCTGCCCGCCGGTCACCTCATACAGGCCGTTGTCGAGAATCAGCAGGTGGATGTTGGCCGGATGGTTGGCGAGCGTGATCAGGCTGCCGAGGTTCATGAGCATGCAGCCGTCGCCGTTGAGGACGATGACGCCGCGCTCGGGGCGGGCCAGGGCGATGCCCAGCCCCAGGTCGGGAGCATGCCCCATCGCCGATGGTATGAAGTGAAAGTCGAGTGGCGAATCGGACAGCGCGGCCCAGGTCGGGACGGCGCTCATGGTCGTGACGACCACGCGGTTGTTGCGGTGACGCTTCACGATCTCCAGGGCTTGTTGTTGCGTCATCATGAGGTTCATTCCGCCACAAGGACGGCGCCCGGCCGTCTTTCCGCCTGGGCCTGCCGATACGCCGCCGCCAGGTCGGCCGCCGTGTGCCGTTCCTCGAAGACGACGTACGGAATCTGCCAGGCTCGCAGGATCGGCTCGGTGAATACCGGACAGGAATCGTTGCTCTTGCCTTGCCGATGGGCATAGTAGCTGCGCACGCCGACGAGCATGAAGATCGGCAGCTTGAGGTCGTGGACGGCGTTGCGCAGGGCGTCGCCGGCCTCGAAGAGGCCCGTGCACTGGATGAAGATGACCGGCTTCTTGCCGCCGAGGACAAGCCCGGCCGCCAGCGCGAACGCCTCGCCCTCGCGGCACACGCGCAAGAGCGTCGGCCGCTGACTACCACTCAGGGCCGGTTCCCAGCTCCCCAGCACGCTATCGGGCACCCAGATGACATGGCTGACTCCGCAATCCTCGAGCGCGGCAGCCACGGAGGGACCATCCAGCATGAGGTGCTCCATCTACCTGTTTACGTTTCGCGCTCGCGTGGCCCATGCGGCGCATGGGAGCACAAGGCAAGCAACATTTCACGGCAATATCCTCGCCACCTCGATTCGGCCCAGTTCCGTGCCGTCAAGGAATAGCGGAATGGCCTGATCTGGCGTGTAAACTCGCACTTGACGATAACCGGGCGCCGAGTCGGGACCGGATGGCTCGCTGTGAAATTCGACACGGCGCTCCGGCAGGTTCACGATCCAGTAATAGGGGATGCGGGCAACGGCGAACAACGGCCCTTTGACGTTGCGGTCGTTCGCCAGGCTGGTGTCGGCGACCTCGACCAGCATGCCGATGTCCGCGGCCGTGGGGTGGGTTGTCGAGTAACGCCCGCGCGGGCCGCGCACGGCGGCGATGTCCGGCTCCGGCTCGCTATCGACCATTGTGATCGCCGACTGCACTCGCAAAAACCAGTCCGCGGGAAGAAATGGGCTCATTTCGCCCACAAGCAGATCGATGGCCGAATCGTGCGTGGGATTGTGCGGCATCTTTGGTACGATCCATCCTTCGAGCAACTCGACCCGTTGATCCTCGCGCAGCACGCCCGTCTGAATCATGCGATGGTACTGCTCCACCGTAAACCGGATCGGCAGCGTAGCGGCGCCGAGAGTGCCAAGATTGAATGTCGAAGCCAGTGCCATGATTAGTTCTTCCCTTCCGGATATCGCAGCCTCCGCTCCGGATCGAGCAGCCGTGCGTATACGGCGTTGCCGGTGTCTCGGCAGTCGGCCTGGATGACGAGCGTGTTAGCGCCCGGCTGCAGTTCGACATCGATACCGGCCTGGTCCGGATTCGGTGGACCGGCGCCTGGTTGCCCAGAGTAGATTCTCTTGCCGTTGAGCCAGATCTGCAAGGGCTGTGCGGCGCCGACCAGCAGGCGGGTCGTCATTTTCGCGGGCGCTTCGACATCGGCTGCCACGAAAAGAATTTCGCCCTTCTTGCTGGAGGCCAGCGGGATCCGGCCGGCCGGGCCGACCGCCGGCCAGGTCCACACCGCGCTCGACGTATCCGGCTTCGCCGGATCGACGGTCGCGCTGTCTCTCTTCATGGGGCGGGAGATGGCCACCTCGGTGAGGAACGGATGCGCCATCGTGTAGCGGATCAGGTCGCGGAAATCCTGGGCCGTCATGTTGTTGGCCAGCCCCTCGGGCATGATCGACTTGTCCTGCACCTGCACCTTGCCGTCAATGTTCTTTTTGAGAATCACCTTGTGGACGTCGTTCTCGCCCTTGAGGGTGATGGACTTGTCGTCCTCGGCGAGGAGCAGGCCGGTCTCGATGCGGCCGTTCTTGAGTTCGACGATGCGCGTGTAGTACGGCTGGCCGACGACGCGGTTGGGGTCAAGGATGTTGGCAAGCAGATACTCGATGTCGCGGGCGGCGCCGTCGAGATTGGGGCCGACCTCGTGCCCCCGGCCGTCGAACTTGTGGCACTTGGCGCACTGGTTGTCGAAGACCTTGCGGCCACGCTCGAATGACCCGCGACCGGCGTGCAGTTCGCCGCGCATCCGGTCGATCAGTGCCTGCAGGTCGGCCGGCGTCTTGCGAAAGTGTCCCCAGACTTTCTCGACCTGCCCAACCAGTTGCTGATCCTTGAAAGCCAGGATGCGCAGGATGTGGTTGTCGTGCAGGTCGCGGCGCGGGACCGCCTTCTTGCCGACCGCGGCGAGCAACTCCTTGGCCCAGGGCTTGCGGCCGGTGAGCAGCGTCACCCCCTCCGCCCGCACGCGCTCCGGCAACGCTTTCCACCTGGCCAGCAGATCGCGCGCAACCTCAGGCTGTTCGTAGGAGCCAAGCGCCCGGCAGGCTTCCACGCGAACGTCGATCCTGTCATCATGCGCGACCAGTTCCTGCAAGACTTTCAAGCCCCCTGGCGGATGCGACAGGGCCAGGTCGTGGATGGCCTCGATGCGGGCAGCTTGCGCCTTCTTCGCATCGGCGGCGATGGCCAGGGCGCGGGCGATGGCCTCCGGGTCCTGGAAGTTGACGGCCAGCCGGCGAGCCAGCTCGCCGACACGCGGGTCAGCGTCCTTGCCCAGCTCGGCGAAGACGCGCTTCCACGACGGCGGCTGCTGTTCCTTGCGGTTCTTGAGTGCGAGGACAAGCGCGTCGAGACACTGCCGGCGGACGGCCGAGTCCTGCACCGCGGCCAGGAAATCGACGCATGCCTCCAGCTCGTCAATGTCGTGCGTGGCCGCCAGCCGGCGCATGACGCGCGGTGCGATGTCCCTGGCAGTGAGTGCGTTGCCGACGACGTTGCTCTTGAGCCACGACATGCTCTCCGAGCGCTGTGCGATGACGCAGGGCTCGTAAGCAAGCCAGATCATGAGTGGGATGAACGGGTCCTTCGCGTCCTCGGTCCGCTTCATCAGGTTATGCAGGAGCGGCAGGCGGTCCTGCTTCCTGAGGCGTTGCGCGGTGCTGGCGAGTTGCAGGCGGACTTGCGGAGCGGGGTCGTCGCTCGCCAGACGCGTCATCTCTTGCAAGTGTGCATCCTGGACCTGGTTCGCTTCACCGAGGAATCGAATCGTCCACGAGCGAAACCAGGGGTTGGCGTGCTTGAGTCCCTTGACCGCAATCCTGGAATCGAAGGCTCCGACGGCGTACAGTCCCCACAGACCGCGCAGCGCATGACGTTCCAGCTTGGAGCCGAACGCCAGGTCGCGCAGAAGAGACGCCACGCCCGGATCCTGGCGCTCGCTCAATAGTCGGAGTGCGGTGCGATAGCGGTATGGATTGTCATCGGTCAGCAGCGTCACGAGTTCCTTTGTGTTGAGCTTGCCGAGGTCTCGCGGCGGCGACGCCTTCGCTCCCTTGCGCTGGATCTTGTAAATCCGCCCGTGCGTCTTGTCCCAACTCTCGGGATGCGCCTGGTGGCAGGGGTTCTGGTCGTGCCAGTCGATGACGTAGATCGAGCCATCGGGTCCCCAGCGGATATTGATTGGCCGAAAGTTCTTGTCGCCGGAGACGGCGAAGTCCGGCGCGTGGCCGGCAATGAACGTCGAACCGTTAGGCCGCAGCACGTCGCGCTTGATCGAGCAGCCGTGAATGCTGCCCATGATGAGACTGCCGCGCAACGGCTCGGGGACGTGGTCGCCTTCCAGGACCAGCAGGCCGGCGTGGGCCCAGCCGCTCTCCTTGTGATGGACGTGATCGCAAGCCTCGTTCAAGAGGCCGAAGGCGTAGGGATTGAAGCTGCCGCCGGCCTGCCGTTTGTACGTGCCGCCGGGGACCATGTGAAACAGGTGCGGGATGACGCAGCAGGCCAGGAAGCACTGCCCGCGCGAGTCGAAGTCCATGCCCCAGGGATTGCTGGTCCCTTCGGCGAAGATATCGAACTTCTTGGCCGGCACATCATAGCGCCACACCGCGGCGTTCAGCTTGACGCCGTCGACATCGGAGTGCGTGAAGACGCCGTGCAGGCCGTAGAGCTTGCTGTCCGGCCCCCACTGGAGCGTGTTCAGCGTCTCGTGCGTGTCCTGGCTGCCGAAGCCCTTCAGAAGAATCTCCTGCTTGTCGCACTTGCCGGCGTTTTTGGTGTCGCTGAGGAAGAAGAGGTAGGGAGCAGCGCCGAGGAAGACGCCGCCGTGGCCGACCTCGATGCCGCTGGCCAGGTCCCAGCCGATGGGCAGGTCCTTGCCCTCGGCCCAGGTGGTGACCTTGTCGGCCTTGCCGTCGCCGTCCGTGTCCTCGAGAATCTTGATGCGGTCGCGCGGCTTTTGACCCTTGGGCGTTCGCCGCGGATACTCGAAGTTCTCGACCACCCACAGCCGGCCACGCTCATCCACCGTGAACGCAATGGGATTGACGATGTCCGGCTCGGCAGCGAAGACCTTCACTTCCCAGCCGGGCAGCAGCTTGAAGCGCTTCGCGCATTCTTCCGCGTTGAGATACGGCTGGCCGGACGGCTTGGTATTGACGAAGCCGAACTCGCGCTGGGCGAACGCGGTGGAAATGACGGCAAGGAAAACGCAGCCCGTGGAGAGTAGTCGATGCAACATGGGTCGCCTCGGAGTAGCGGCGGGTGACGTACCTTGCTATGGTATGGACAGGCGCGGAACTGCGGCATGAGTGCGCTTCCCAACCACCGACAGGCGACGCGCTGCGGATTCGTTGCGTTGCTACCCCCCTCTGTGCACCCCGGCAACGAATCCGCGGTGACGGCCGCGTGGCATAAGACTAATGGCGTCAACCGTTTACTTCATTCGCTGGCCATGGAATTCATTGCCAGGGTGGGGCGTACATCGTGCCGAATCGTCGTGGTCGTAGACAGACGTTCGTCGCTATCGTGATTCCCGGTCCAGGATTTCCGCTTCGTGATTCTGCAGATACTTCTGAACCAGGCTCCAATTCCTACTGCTAATCGACCAAAGCGCGCAATCAAGACGATGCCAGAGTGCGAAGGTCTCGTCAGAAAAACCTTCGACGAGGGTGTTGCGCTGCTCCCAGTCCTTCGGCACCTGCCCACCTGGGAACACGTTAACGGCGCACGAAAGAATCTCGTGCACGTCAGCGACGGGGCGACACGACCAGACCCAGGCAAGATCAAGTACGCAAGCGATAGGGTCGTGGCTGTGGGGCATTTCCCGGAGATAGTCCGGATGCCATGGCATGAGTCTATCTATCATACTCTTAAGGGCTCAGGTCAAGCCTTTCAAGCATTCAAGACGCTCAACTCGGCAGAACCTATATCGTCCGGCAATTGTCAACCTACGGCCTGGAACGCAGACCGCTCTCGCTCAGCAAATCGACGCACCATGTCTGCTCAGGTTCGGTCATGGTTGCGGGAGGTGGGCCATCGTTAGGCGGACTGCGTCGCCTGAAACGGCTCACCGTGTCGCCGTCTTGGTCGCGAAGATGGACACGATGACGAAGGCGCCGATCTTGACCAGCAGCAGCAACAGCAGGTACATGGCGAAGTTCTCGCGCAGGATGCTGGCCAGGTTCGAGTAATCGTCGGTCCAGATGCGGCTGCCGGGGGCGTCCGGCGTGGACCAGGTCATGTAGGCGTTGCCGTTGAGTTCGGATTCGACCGTGCCCTCCGGCGGCAAGTACTTGTCGTCGCGGGCGATCATGACATACTCGGAGCCGAAGTGTCCGAGGTAGCCGCTGCCGCCCCCCTCGCCGCGTCCCTCGCCGCTGTCCTTGCCCACGCGATACGCCAGGCCCAGTTCCTTGGCGATATCAGTGACCGGTTGCACGAGGTCCACGTGCCGGTTGGAGGTGTGCACGCATAGCACCCCATCCTGGGTGAGCTTCTTGAAGTACATCTCGATGGCTTCCTTGGTGATGAGGTGCACCGGGATGGCGTCGGAGCTGAAGGCGTCGAGCTCGATGACGCGATAGTAGTTGTCGCGCTTGGGGAACATGCCGCCCTCGCGCGGCGTCTCCACCTGCATCGACAGCCGGGCGTCGCCCATGATGACCTCGACATTGCTGCCGCGCTTGATGGCGTCCTGCAGATAGTTGTAGAAACCGGTCATATCTTCCTTGGGCAGGCTGAAGCCGCGGATGGTGTCATCGATCTCGTAGAAGGTGACGTGCTGGAAAGGCCGGCCGTAGGAAGCCATCGTTCCCGTGCCCAGGCCGACCGTGGCGTAGGGCGGCTCGGACCAGCAATCTAGCAGCGGAGCGATGGGCAGGCTGACGCCGCCGCTGATGGTCGCGCCCATGGCGGTCAGCGAGGCGGGCATGCGGGCATCGGCCCAGTACGTGTTCTGCGGGCCGGGGAACCAGTTCAGCTTCTCCATGACTCTGCCGGTCGGTCCCATGCGGTGGTAATACGTGGTGGCCAGCCGGCTCAGTTGTCGCGGCGACTGGTAATTGAGCCCGTGATGGGTCGTGCCGTGCAGCAGCGACCGCTGACGCGTGCGCACGAACTTCGGGTCCTCCTCGTGGCGCTTGAGTCCCTTCAGATCGGTGACGCCGAGCGACGCCAGCAAGCGTTCATTCAGATACTCATCGCGCTCGAGGACGCGGATGACGCCGAAGTAGCTGCGGCCGGCCCAGAGCTGGCTTTCATCGTTGCCCGCGAGAAACACGGACACGAACAGAAACCCGGCGATGCCGACGCCCATGCGCACCGGGCGGGACAGGAAGAAGATGCAGCAGATGACCAGCGGAATGCCGATGGTGATCAACTGGTGCGTCTTGACAGTCCAGTTGGCGAGCGACTCCTGGCGGATGCCGAGCCCGCGCAGCATCTTGAAGATGGTCTCGCGCGGGATGTCTCGGGCAAAATAGGCCAGGGCCAGGACGACAAGGCCGAGGACGATGTCGAGCGAGTAGTTGAGCAGGAAGTTGCCCTTGGGCACGGGTTGCTCGAAGCTCTTGGCCAGCTCGGTGCCGCGCTGCCGGAACGCCGCCGCGAGACCGGGCAGCTGGTTCTCCACCAGATTGTCGGTCCAGCCGTCGTCCTTCATCTTGGGACGCAGGAAGCAGGCGGCGATGATGGCCAGCGGATACTCGGCCACGCCCGTGAACAGCAGCGGCGCGAACAGGCCGTTGAACATGCCGCCCAGCATGCCGCCGAAAGACATCCACAGGTAGAACTCGGTCAGGTGCTTCGGCGACGGCCGATCGCGCGCCAGTTCGCCGTGGCACACCAGGGCGGTGAAGAAGAAGCCAAGGAGCGAGAACAACGTTGTCCAGAGCAGCGGACTGACCGAATGGGTGACGACAATGAAGCACAAGCCCGCGATGAGGATCGGCTGCACATAGGCCGCGATCTGGTGCGGCGATGTCCGCGTGATGTTGGGCAGGGTCCAGGGCACCGGGTAACGGGCGAACACCAGGATGAACGTGAGCAGATACAGCGCCAGCGGAATGACCCAGAACAGCGGGATGGGCGACAGGTCCGTCGAGATGTAGGAGATGATGCCGAGCATCAGGCTGGAGGGCACTGCGGAAAGCAGCACCCAGCGAGCGCGCCGCCAGAACGTCATCACGTCGGGTCGCGGCTGAAACACTTCCGGTTCCGGTTCCGCCTTGTCCTTCGCGGAGGGACGAGCCGCGGCGGCCCATTTGCCGCCCTTCTTTTTGCCATGTCGGCCGGGGGGTGGGCCCGCCTGCACCGCTGTGCTTGGTTGCTCGACGGGGGGCACCGGCATCTCCGGCGGCGACGGCTCGGGCGGCAGGCTCTCCAGCTTGGGCTCCGGCGCCTTCCAGACCAGGCTGGCGCACAGGTAGATCAGGAGCGCCAGCACCACATAGCCGACTGTCCAGGTCCACGCCTGCGAGCGCAACGGCAGGAACGGCTCGACCACAAATGGATAAAGCAGCAAGGCCAGCATGCTTCCCAGGTTGCTGGCGCCATAAAGGAAGTACGGATCCTTGGCAGCCGCATGTCCCGTGGACGCGAACCAGCGCTGCAAGAGCGGTGCGCTCGTGGACACCACGAAGAACGGCAAGCCGACGACCAGCATCAGGAAGTAGAGCGTGTAGAAGATGGGGTTCGCCCCGGGCGGCGGCTCGAACCCGGTGATGTTGAACGGGCCCACCGGCAGCAGCACCGCCATCGGGACGAGCAGCAGCAGCGCGTGCACCAGCAATTGCCGCTTCAGCGTCAGCCGCGTGGTCGCCAGGTGCGTATACGCATAGCCCGCCAGCAGCGCCATCTGGAAAAACACGACACAGGTGTTCCACACCTGCGGCGTCCCGCCCAGCCGGGGCAGGATCATCTTGCCGATCATCGGTTGCACGAGAAACAGCAGAAAGGCGCTGACGAACAGCGTGAGCGCATAAAGCGGCAATACCAAGGGACTACCTCCGAAATCGGGCGGCGTGCGGAAATAGGCATGTTATGGAGGCAGACGAGGAAAGCAATCAGCGAGCGAACTGACAGGGGACCGCGGAATTCGGGGAGGCGGAAGCTGGGCTGATGCAAAGCATTTGCGATTTCGAGATCATCGCAATGAAGATGCGCTCGTTACGCTGAGCCGCGTTTTACGGGGCTTGCCGCGAAGCGGTTCAGGCCCGCCGTTGACGGCGGGTTCCTGTTTGCGAGATAGAAACCTTCAAGGCTCGTTCACGAGCCTTCTTGCGTTCGGCTTCAGCCACTGAGCAAGCCGTGCTCAAGCAACACAGCGAGAAGCCCCGTGGAACGGGGCTACAAATGAATCTGTCGAACCGTCTTACCCGCCGTGAACGGCGGGCCTGAACCGCTTCGCGGCAAGCCCCGTGGAACGGGGCTGAAAGCACCTGTCACGCAACTGCGCCTCACAGCACCCACCCCTTGCGATACTCCCGCCGAATGAGCGCATCGGCCTCGCGGGCGTTGGTGCAGATGAGCTTGACCGGGTCCCATTCCAGCTTGCGGCCGAGACGGTAGGCGACGTTGCCGAGGTGGTTCGCCTCCGTCAGCCAGCCGGAGTACTCGAAGTCGGCGGAGGTGGGCTGGCCGGTCTTGCAGGCGCGGATCCATTCGGCGTGGTGGCCGGGCGAGCGCGGGATGGTCGGCTTCGGCCTTGGGAAGTCGGCGAATGTCTTCTCGGGCAGCATGATGTGCCGGCCGTAGTCGGCGAGGATCATGCCCTTGCCGCCGATGAACAAACAGCCGTCGCCCCAGCGCGGGATGCCGTTCTTCCGCCAGATCTCCGGCTTGCTTTCGCCCTGATGCCAGGAGAGGCGGACGGCCGGCATATCGCCGCGCGGGCCGTATTCGTAGGTCGCGCTCATGCTGGCCGGCGCCAGCTCGCGGTGCGGCGGCGGGCCGCTGGCCTCGATCGTCCGCGGCGCCCGCAGCCGCAACGCCCAGAAGGGCAGGTCGATCCAGTGGCTGCCCAGGTCGCTCATGGTGCCGCTGCCGAAATCCCACCAGCGATACCATTTCGGACCGGGGAAATAGACGTTGTGGAATGGCCGTGCCGGCGCCGGGCCGAGCCACAGCTCCCAGTCGAGGCCGGCGGGAACCGGTTGCCGTTCCTTGGGCCGATCGGTGACGCTGACGATGTCGCCGTTGCGCTTGGCCGCCTCCGGCGACTGCCAGCCCCAGGCCCGCGACACCCAGACATGGCACTCGCGGATCGGCCCGATCGCGCCGCTATGCACCAGTTCGACGACCCGGCGGTAGTTCTCGGTGGCGTGAATCTGAATGCCCATCTGCGTGGCGACCTTGGTCTTGGCGGCCATCTCGCGGATCTGCCGGGACTCCCAGATGCCGTGCGTCAACGGCTTCTCGCAGTAGACATGCTTGTTGTGCCGCAGGGCCAGCATGGTGGCGAAGGCATGCGTGTGCTCGCAGGTGCTGACGACGACGGCGTCGAACTCGCGCTGATGCTCGAACAGCCGGCGGAAGTCGGCCTCGCGGCGTGCCTTGGGATGCCGCTTGGCCGCGGCATCGATGGCCCGGGCATTGACATCGCACAGGGCCACGATGTTCTCGCCGGCGACAGCGCCCAGGTTGCTGCCGCCGCGTCCGCCGCAGCCGATGATGGCGATGTTGAGCCGCTCGTTGGCCCCCTTGGCCCGCAGGTAGCGCGGCGCGGTCAGGACGGCCGCGCTCGCCGCCGCCGTTGCCATGAATCGCCGCCGCGTGATGGATGTCCTGGTCATGGTCTGGTCCCTTCTCTTGGAGAGTTTGTGGTTCATCGTAACCGAACGGTAATGAAATGCCAACGAGAATCACGCGCGGGTTGACAGCTAAGAATTGGTGGGAATAGGCTGATACTTCGGTCCTGGCTTCCTCGGGCACCCGGCACTCGCTGAAAGTCGCAACAGCGGCTCGCCTAGCCCGTCAATGAGCGCGTTTCCGGGCTCTCACCGCACCAGCAATCGCGCCGACAATCGCTCCCAAGAGAGTTGCAACTGCAATGATAATCAACCAGAGCATGCCGGCAGCCGCAGCTCCTGAGCCGTCCGTACCCAGGTGAGTGTTATTCAAGTAGATGTAGGCTACCAGCACAGAAACGGCGAATGCCGCCAGGCCGCAGAGCAGCGACCACAATAGGAGAGAGGCAGCTTTGCTGGCCTGCGGTTGGTCTGGAGCTTGTTTCTGTGGATCGGCCATTGCTGGGCTCCAAGGCGCTGCCTGCAGAATACCGACAGTCAAATTGCCGCGCTCGCCGCCGCCGTTGCCATGAATCGCCGCCTGCCAAGCGCTGCCACCATTTCCTTCAAGGCGGTTGCCAAGGAGTGCGGCAGATCAGAGGCCATGGCGGGCAAACAACTCCTTCTGGGCAGCCTGCCAGGCATCTTCGTGCGCCTGTTGCAGGCGGAGCATGGCTTCGCGGTGTGGCGAGTCGCGCATCATCGCCGCACCCAGGGCGATGATCTCGAGCAAATGCGCGGATTGCTGCTGGGGAGTCAGCCGGCGAAAGGCCAGCGCTTCCTCGCGTACCTTTTCCCGTTCATCCGGAAAGCGGATCGGCAATTCCATCACTTGACTCGATGAGCGCAGCGATTCACGTGCTGCCATCTACACAGATTATAGCGTGCCCGTTGCAAGCAACGCCGACCTTGAAGCCGGTCAGCAGGACGCGGCTGGTGAACGTGCCCGCCCGGATATCGCCGTGAATCTTGGAGCGCGTCCGGACGCTAACGCTTCTCATTTCCCACGACGAATGGCAGCGTCAGGCCCTTCTGGTCCTGGTACTTGCCCTTCTTGTCGGCGTAGCTCTTCTCGCAGACGGCCTCGCCGCGGAAGAAGAGGATCTGGGCGATGCCCTCGTTGGCGTAGATCTTGGCGGGCAGCGGCGTGGTGTTGCTGATCTCGATGGTGATCTTGCCGCGCCACTCCGGCTCCAGCGGCGTCACGTTGACGATGATGCCGCAGCGAGCGTAGGTCGATTTGCCCAGGCAGGTGGCCAGCACGTCGCGCGGAATCTCGAAGGTCTCCACCGTCTCGGCCAGGGCGAAGCTGTTGGGGGGAATGATGCACGAGTCGCCTTCGATATCGACGAACGCGGTCGGGTTGAAGCTCTTGGGGTCGATCAGCGCCCCGTAGACGTTGGTGAAGACCTTGAACTTCCGGCCGACGCGGACATCGTAGCCGTAGCTGCTGACGCCAAAGGAGATGACGCCGGGCCGCAGCGACTCCTCGGCGAACGGGTCGATCTTGACATCGCGCTTGATCATCCAGTCGGGAAGGACGCCCATGGGTGCACTCCTTTGTCGGCAAGTCCGCCGGTCCGCGTCCTTATCTTAGAAGGTGGCAGGAGCACTTGAAGAGGCGCAACCCTGGGAGGCAGCTGCCGTCCGCACACCGCCGCAGGTTAGGTGTTGGCCCGGGATTCTTCGAGCGCTTCCTTCACCCACGCCCTTGCTTGAGCCCAGTGGTCGGACCAGGCCGCCCAAGCCGACTGGGCCCAGGCTTCCACGCGACGCTCGTGCTCGGCCGCATCCTCGGCACCGACCACGTCAACGACCGTGATCGTGCCGCGGGCCCTGGGAGGCGGCGGCGTGACGCATGCGTATTTCCTGGGGCCGTCGACCCAGCATTTCAGGGGCGCCGGGAGGTGGATCGATCGCCCCCGCTCCATCGACCAGCACATCCCCGCCAGGTGCGCCGCGGCGGACTTTGACGACTCCATGAACTGCTCGGGGTGCTGAAGCGAGTAGGCGTCCACGGTCAGGCGGTGCGCCCGGAAATACTCCGGGTCCGAGAATTCGCGCTCTCCCACGCGGCCGAGCATGGCGCGGCAGCCGTCCAGTCCGCCTACCCCCGGAGCGCCACAGGCGGGGCAATCGACTGCCGCGTCCATCTCCCGCACGGCGATGCGACTCATGAAACGTTCTCCGCCAAGCGTTGAGGAATCCATCCTGACAGCTGGCAATTGCCTCGGCTCATGTACCGGAATCGCGGCGGCGGTTCAGGATCGATTCTTGTTGGATGGGGATTTAGGGCGACCATGCCGCAGCCGCGCCAAACTACGCCCCCGCGATTCGTCCTTCCATGGGGCTCGACGCCTGGGCGTACAGCTTCCGTGGGATGCGGCCGGCGAGGTACGCCAACCGGCCAGCGTCGCACGCATGCCGCATGGCGTGGGCCATGCGCAGCGGGTCGGCGGCGTGGGCGATGGCGGTGTTGAGGAGGACGCCGTCGCAACCGAGTTCCATGGCCACGCTCACGTCGCTGGCGGTGCCCACGCCGGCATCGACGATCACCGGGTAGTCCGGGTCGCCGTCCTTGAGGTACTCGAGAATGATGCGGATGTTGTTGGGGTTGAGGATGCCCTGGCCGCTGCCGATGGGACTGCCGGCCGGCATTACGCTGACGGCGCCGGCCGACTTCAGCCGCCGCGCCATGATCGGGTCGTCGCTGGTGTACACCAGCACCTGGAAGCCTTCCTTGACGAGCTGCTCGGTGGCCTGCAAGGTCGCCACCGGATCGGGCAGCAGCGTCTTCGGATCGCCGAGACATTCGAGCTTGACCCAGTCGGCCCCCGGATTGCCGAGGTTGGAGAGCAGTTCGCGGGCCAGCCGCGAATGGCGGATGGCATCCTCGGCGGAGAAGCAGCCGGCCGTGTTGGGAAGGATGGTGTAGCGCTTGAGATCGAGGTAATCGAGGATGTTGCGGCCCTGCTTGTCCACCAGCCGTTCGCGGCGGACGGCCACTGTCGTGGCTTCGCAGGCGCTGGCCGCCAGGCATTCGCGCATGAGTTCATAGGTCGCATACTTGCCGGTGCCGGTGATGAGCCGGCTCTGGAACGTGAACTTGCCGACGACCAGCGGCTTGTCGGCCGGCGCCGATGCGCCCGAGCCGCCGCCGACCAGGGTGACGATCTCGACGGCGTCGCCTGCTTGCAGCTGATGTGCGGGATGTTGCGCGCGCGGCACGACTTCCCGGTTGACCTCGACCGCGATGCGGTACGGATCGACGTGCAGCTCGCGCACCAGGTCGGCAATCGACAGCTGGTCGGCCACAGAGCGAGCTTCGCCGTTGATGGTGATGGTCGGCATGGATGTTTGATCGCTTCCAAGTGCCTGGACGGTCCACTCATCTATTATCCGATTGAAAGGGTGGAAAGGACACTGCTCGTGTCAACGAATTGCGCGTTCGTGAGGATTTGGCGCGCGGTCGCGGGCCACATCGAAGCGTTCAAAGGCCATTGCGACCAGGCCCACGCAGCCGACGCAGACGCCGGCCGACAACAGCAGCGCAAACAGCAAGAGTCGGCTGCTGCCGAGCAGCATGATCCGGCCGAAGTAGCGGATTGTAGTAGAATCCGATGAAAGCACGTAAGCTGCTTGACCTGCGGCTACTTTGACATCGAAGAACACTGCCGGGTTGGTACCACCGACGGAACTACAGATCTTCATCCCAGTCTCTCCACCGTGGGAGGAGTCATGCGACCCATTCGTGTCTTGCTGGCGTTTCTTTCGCTAAGCACATGCGCTTCGGCGCAGCACATGACCGGCTGGCGTGGCAACGGCACCGGCTTGTGGCCCGACGCCAAACCGCCGCTCGAATGGCACCGTATTCCGCGCGGCGCCATGGATGGGCTGCGTGAAGCCGCCGATCCTCCCAGCGGGCAGGAGCACGGCGATGCCCCGCTGGTTGTCAAGGGACTCGTGCGTCACTGGCTGGTCGCCGGGCCGTTTTCCGTCGTGGATTCCGTCAAGGACTTCGATCGCGAACTGCACGACGTGTCCAGCATTTCGCCCGCGCCTGGCGCGAAGCTGGGCACGGCAACGTGGAAGCCCGCCACGGTGCCGGCCGAGGACATCATGATCTTTGGCAACGCGGAGTTGCCGTGGCTCGACCTGGCCAAGGCACTTGGCCACAAGCGCAACCAGATTGCCTATGCCCACGCCCATCTGTTCTCGCCGCGCGGCGGACCGGTGCGCGTCGTCGCCGAACATGGCAACGGCCTGGCGGTGTGGGTCAACGGCAAGGAGGTTTATCGTGCTCCGCAACGCGCGGGCGGCCTCGGTTATTACAGCGCCATGGGCAATCACGAACTGTTACACCTCGATCAACCTTCGCCGAGCTTCAATGCCCACCTGAAGCCAGGCTGGAACCGGGTCTTGCTGAAGATCAGCACCTCCAACATCGAAGGCTGGACCGAGATGCGTGCGTGCTTGCGCTTCATGGATCCGCCCGACGTCAGGTACGACACGAAGAACATCGTGTGGATGACCAGGCTGCCGGGGCGCAGCACGTCCACGCCGATCCTGGTCGGCGACCGCCTGTTCCTCATGGCCGAACCGGACGAGATCGTCTGCGTGGCCAAGAACGACGGCCGCATTCTCTGGTCCGCGCCCGTCAACTACTTTGAAGCGCTCACGCCGGAGGAAAAGAAGAAGCAGCCCGCGTATGTGCAGCGCGTCGATCCTTTGATCGCCCGGCTGAAAGCGGAGCCCGACCACGTAAAGCGCGTGCGCCTACGCGCCCAAATCCAGAAGACGCTTCTGGACATCGACGCCAAGCGTTTTCATGTCAGGGCCAATGACCACTTTGAGGGACATTTTGCCATCGTTGGCTTTACCATGCCGAGCCCGGTCAGCGATGGCAAGTATGTGTACGTCTGGATCGGCACGGGCGTGGCGGCCTGCTTTGACCTCGATGGTCGGCGCCAGTGGATCACTCGTGTGCCCGCGGATGAACTGGCCTATGGTTCATCCCCGGTACTGGCCGATGGCGTGTTCGTGACATCGCTCGCGGCCCTCTACGGCTTCGATGCCAAGACCGGCAAGCTGCTCTGGCAGCAGCGCAAGGTGAAGGACAACCTGGCCGCCCTGCTTGGGGCCACCGTTGACGGCAAGCCCGTGATCGTTTGTCGCGCTGGCCACATGGTCCGCCCGGCCGATGGTCAGTTGCTCTTCCGTCAGCGGGACCATGGCGCCGCCGACATGGCGCCCCCTCTGGTCCTGGGCACCCGTATCTACGCTCCCAAGAATGGCGTGACATCCTTGAACGTCTGGGACCTGACCAGGGCGCGCGCGCCTGCCTGGGAACCCGCTCGGCTCAGGTCGATCGACATGCCCGGCGAAGTGTCGCGGGGCCCTGGAGGCAAATGGATCGACCGCTGGACGGCCGGTTCGCCACTGGTCTGGAATGGCATTGCCTATCAGGCAGACTTCTACCAGGTCCTCTACGCTCTGGACCTGGCGACGGGCAAGATGCTCTACCGTCAGATCATGGACATGGAAGGGCTCATGCATTACAACGCCGTGCCGCTGACGGCCAGCCCGACGCTTGTTGGCAAGCATATCTTCGTCTCGGACAACCAGGGCACAACGCTGGTGCTGCAGCCCGGCCCCACGTACAAGTCCATCGCCCGCAACCGCATCGCCACTCAACTGGAACGCCGCTGGCCCATTCCTGCCCAGGAAACACTCGCGTATGCGCCGCCCCTGGCCGAGGGCGGGCGTCTGTACTATCGCGGCGAAGCCCATCTGTACTGTATCGGCAGAGAGAAATGAGCAGAGCAGAGAGAATTGGAGCAACGAGAAATGGGAGCTCGCTATTGCGAACAAAAGTCGC
Source organism: Planctomycetota bacterium (assembly GCA_016873095.1). Lineage (GTDB taxonomy): Bacteria > Planctomycetota > Planctomycetia > Gemmatales > Gemmataceae > VGYC01. The sequence goes on from VGYC01000014.1 coordinate 18,087, forward strand.
GGGGACGTATCCACTCACGGGCCGTCACGGGACGTCGCGGGCCACATCGAAGCGTTGAAAAGCCAGCGCGACCAGGCCCAGGCAGCCGACGCAGATTCCGGCCGACAGCAGCCAGGCGGTAATGCCGGCCAGCAGCTGGATTCTTCCCGAAAGAAAGTAGACGGCCGTGGCGGCGATGGCGGCCGGGGCCACCGCCAGCGCGAACAGCACGAGTCGACTGATGCCGCGCAGCATGATCCGGCCGAAGTGGCGGAAATCGCCCGGGCCGCTCGTCAAGCGGGTCGGATACCAGAGGAACAGCAGGTTTTCCAGCGCGATCATCAGAAAGGTGGCAGGGACCGCCAGCGCCGCGATGAGCAAGAGATACTCGGTCTCTTGCTTGACGAGCAGATAGCCGAGGACGAGCCAGGACAGCAGCGTGAGCAGCACGGTGGGCGCCAGGATCTGCCCCAGGGCGATGAACCATGGCGAGAGCGGCAGCGCCTTCAGCACGTCCATGCGGTCGATGTCCGCGCGGAAGTCGCAGCGCAGCGACGATGGGCCGATGTAGAGCAGCATGCTCAGCAAGGGCAGGACGACCGCGAGGGCCGAACGCTGCGCGGACTGCTCGTCGCGCGGCGCGGCGAAGAACCAGGAATACAACAGCATCGGCAGAAAGATGGCGACGTAGACCAGGACCGATTTCCAGGCGCGCAACAGCCCCATGAATTGCCGCCAGGCCAGCGGGCCGGCGCCGGCCCAGCGCGGCAGGCGCGGCAAGGTCAGCCGGCCCGATGTGGAGTAGCCCGTCATGCCGCCGCCCCGGCGCACGCGTTCCAGCCGGGCGTAGATTCGTTCGCTGGCGGAGGCCGCCGCCTCCAGGTAATGCGCATCCAGAAGGAAGATCACCCCGAGCATGACGCCAAGCACCAGCAGGCTCAGGGCCGTCCACTGGACGAGGTCAGGCCACAGGCGCTCGGCCGTGAAGGCCTCGAAGAAGCCACGCACCGGGAACAGCACGATCCGGCCAATGCGGGTGTCTTGCACGTCGCGAGCCCAGGCGGCCCAGCCGACATCCAGCGGATTGCCGGTCGTCTCGACGACAATAGCGACCAGGGCGACGGCGAGGATGCCGAGCACAAGTTGCCGCCGCCGATTGAAAGCATGGGCGCCCAGGGCGCAGCCGGCCAGGTTCAGGATCATCGCCAGCAGTTGCATGAACGCGAAGAGCAGAAAGACGCCCACCATGGCCGCCGGCAGCGATGCGGTCCAGGCCCGGAAGGCAATGCCCAGGAACAGGGCGACGAGCAGTGTGACCGCCAAGTTGCCGAGGACCTTGTAGGCCAGCAACTGCCGGCGCGACAGGGGAGCGGTGAACAGCAGCTGCACCTCCGCCGGACTGAAATACAGGCCGCGCTCGTTGCCCGAAAACAGCAGCTGCATGACGCACATGCCGATGAGGGCGAGCGGTCCGTAGGCCCTGGTCCTTTCGAGCGTTTCCGTGGAGGCATGCTGCTGCAGGATGGCGCCTAGCAGCATCAGGGCGACGAAGCCGCCCGCCAGCACCATCATCAAGATGCCGCGCACCGAGCCTAGCCCGCTCAGCATGCGCCGGCCCCAGCCCTTGAAACGCAAGCGCAGCAGCAACCACAGCGAGCGATGCATGCTGAGCATTGTAAGAGGCTGTCCGAAAAGGGTCAGATCGGTCTGACCCCTTTTCGGACAGCCTCTAACTCTCCGGCGCGAGCCCGATCGACGGTCAGCGGACGCGCATCATCTGCACGAACACCATGAACCAGCAGGCGAGGCCCAGCACGCTGATGATGGAGAGGATGCTGGCAATGATGCCGCAGATCATGCCGGCGCGGGTGTTGCTTTCGCCGATGGGGTCCATGCGGCCTTCGCGCATCTCCTTCAGGTCGTTGGCCCCCATCACCCAGGCGATGGGTCCAAGAACCGGGCCGCAGGCGACCAGGCCGAGAATGCCCAGCACCAGAATCAGGCTGCCGCGATCGGCCGCCATGCCGGCCCGGCTGCGGTAGCGATAATCGTAGTCGTCCCGGTAGTCGTCGCGGTCGTCATAATCATCGTCTCGGCGACGGCGACGCGGCCTGGGGCGCTCGTCAATCTCCGCCGGCGGGCCCGGCTGCGATAGGGGTGGAGCGAGCGAAGTCGGCAACGGCGGCGGACTGGGAACCGTCGATACATGCTGGCTGTCCGCCGGACGTGAACTGCTGGCGGCGGTGAAGATCTCCTGGCACAGCGGGCAGCGAATCCGCCGATCCAGCATTTCTTCCTTCAGTTCCAGGTCCCGGCCGCACTTCGGACACTGAATGATCATCGACACTCGCCCCTATGCTGCTGTCACGCGGTCCATTGACGGGAGGACTCAGCGGGCGAGGCGGCGGATGTTCACGACTCGGCAGGAGCCTCGCCCTCCCGGTCAACTACGCGTGCAGGAATTCCCACAAGTAATGCCCGAGCCAGATCAATGCCGCCAGCGGCGCAGCATAAGCCGTGGCCCAGGCGCCGCCCCACAGCAGCGACCGCCCGAAATGGCCCGTGCAGGCGTGCCGGTCGTTGACCACGCGGGCCAGCATGCCGCGAATAAAAACATATAGCAAGAACGCCAGCGCGGGAATGATGATTTCAATAATCACCCAGGCGGCAGCCACGACGGCGATCATGGCCACGACCACGGCCAGCGCCGTGGCACAGACCTCGCCGCAACCGTCCGCGCCGGCCGGAAAGTCCACCGACCCGAGGTTCCAGCCGGACGAGCCGCGCGACGATCCGCCCGACGATCCGTTCCCGAACCAGCTTCGCGGCGACCTCATGCGATGATCGTCGCTCAAGCGTTTGCCCCGGTACAGCATGTGCGCCAGCGCCAGCAGCCACACACCAGCCACCACGCGCCGACGACGATCTCCCAGCGCACCCAGGCTGGCAGATGCAAGGGCGCCGACAGCAGATAGACCAGTGTCGCCGCCAGGGCAAAGCACAAGAACAACACCAGCGCCGAAGCCTTGCCGGAAACCAACGGCAAGCGCAGCGCCTGCATGGCCTGTCGGCGCTTTTCGCGCCTGGCCGCGGCCTTGGCCCGGCGCTGATGGGCAGGGCTCGAGGGATCGGCGTCGGCAGGATCGGGCATGGTGCGATTGTAGCCCTTTTCGCGGTGGCCACAATGCAACGAAGCTCCGGCGAAACGAGCGCTACGTCGTCGCCTGCACTCCAGCGATCACCAGTTCCAGAAACTCGCGCGCTCTTCGCGCCAGGGCGTCGACGCCTTCCGGTTTCTCGGGTCGGCGCACGCGCGGGGCGAAGATGTTCTCGCAGCACAGGGGCATGACCCGGCCGGTGAAGGCGACGAGATGCAGCAGGCGGTAGTGGTCGATCTCGCCCAGACCAGGGCCACAATCCTGGTGCGGCGGCGGGAAATCGCGATGATCCTTGATGCAGAAGCTGCGCACCTGGTCGGCGCATGCTTGCAGATCGGCAATGACCTTTGCCGGCGGCAACCGCAGATAGTCCATGACGTTGCCGGCGTCGTAGTTGACGCGGATGCCGTCGTCGTTGACCTCGCGAGTGATGCGTGCGCAGGCCTCGCCGGAGCCTGTCGCGCCGCCGTGCTGCTTGATGACGATGAGCACGCCGTGATCGCGGGCGATGGGACCCAGCGCGCGGAAGCGTTCGAGCCACAGCTTGCGGCCGCCGTCACGCGTGGAGCCGAAGGTCAGCACCTGCGGAATCCTGGCGGCGGCCGCCTGCTCGATGCGCCGTCGCAGCACCGCCACGGCGTTCTTCGCTTCCGGATAGATGTCGGAGAACATCATCACCGGCTCCAGGCCCAGGTCGCGGCAGCGCGCCGCCAGTTCCTTCGCCCGCGCAGGCGCTGCGTCGGCCGGCATCACCGGCACGCGCTTGTCACTCCCTTCCTGGTGTGTCGTCCCCCAGGCAACATGGCGATAGCCGGCGTCGCGAATGCCAGTCAGCGCCCGCCGCAATGGGAAGCGTGCGTAGGGCAATGTCATGCACGCGACCTGAAATCGCGTCGGCTTGCTCTCACCGGCCGCGGGGCCGGCTGTGGCCTGGGCTGGCGAGAGCGGCGCCGCCAGCCCGGTCATGCCGGCCGCGGCCGTTTGCAGAAACCGACGCCGTGAGACAGCTTTTCGGCCCATGGCTTCCTCGTCGAAGGGTTTCACTACCGGGGTGAAGCAGCAGATGACAATGTATTCTCTGTCTGATTGTCGAGCAGAGATTGTCGACCTTCGACGGCAGCTTGTCGCCGTGTGCGTAGTTCGAGGCGCAGCGAGGCCAGCAGGACGACGGCATAGGCGGCGGCGGCCAGGGCAAAATTACCGACTTCCGTCCACCACATCGCCAGCACGCCGCCGAGCACGAAGCCCACAAGATTGCCGATGTGCGTGAGCGAAGTTGCCAGGCCGAGCAGTTGTCCGCGCTCTTCCCGGGCGACTTGGCCGGAGACGACGGCAAATGGCAGCGTGGAAATCACGCCAATACCCACGCCGACGCCGACGCGGGCCAGCAGCACGGCCCACCACGGCGGCCAGGCAAACATCAACAGCATCGATGCAGCTAGCAGAGCGGCGCCGATGGGCGTGAGAAACGGCGTGTGGCGATCGTGCAAGCGGCCCCACCACGTGGAACTGAGCACGCTGGCAATGCCCGTCACCGCCATGGCAATGGCCGTGAAACCGATGCCAGAATTCCACCACGCCGGCGTCGCGCCGCTCGCGGCCAGCCAGGCGGCGATCACGTGGCCGGCATAGATGGCGAAAACGCCCTGGGCCATGGTGAAAGCAAATTGTCCGATTACCAGGATGCCGAAAGTCTGGCGAAGCAGTGGGACGGCAAGGGCGCGGCGCCCAGAGCGAAACAGGCTGACGAACGGATTGGGCGTTGCCGTCCGCGCGAAGCCGTCTTGCCGCAGTAGCAGCCACGACAGCACACCGGTGAGCACGATGACGCCGCCCAGCAATGCATAGGTGAAGCGGAACCCGAAGCTGGTGGCCAGCACGCCGCCGAGCACAGGGCCGAGGATTTGCCCCGCCGGCGTGGCCGATTGCAGCACGGCGATGGCCTTACCCTGTTGCTCCCCCGGCGTCACGACGGCGACCAACGCCAGCGCCGCCGCCTGCACGCCGGAGATCATGCCCTGCAGCATGCGGATTGCCACCATTTGATCGGGCGACTGGGCTATCGCCATCAGCAGCTGCGTGAGGCCAAGACCGAAGCAGGCGCGCACGACCTGTCGTTTCGGCCCGCTGCGATCTGCGACCCAGCCCCACAGCGGCGTGCAAATGATGGTGGTGAAGAACGGTCCGGCCAAGATCAGGCCGGTGTACAGGGCCCGCCTGGCATCATCTCGGACCGCCAGCGCCGGATCCTCTTTTAGAAAGAATGGCACAAAGGTCAGGCCCAGGTTCATGGCCAGCGTGGTCAGAAACTGAACCAGCCAGAGCACCCGCAACGTGCGTTGCCAGACTTCCATGCCGCTCAGCATCTCGCGATTGTAGGCGGCCGACGCAATCGCCACAAGGAGGAAACTTGCCTGGGAAGCGACGCGTTCGCGAGATTTTCGAAAATAGTTCATTTGGCCGCGACCCGGGGGGCAGTATTTGATGTAGAAAGGGGGGTAAGTGCCCCACGGGAGCCCATGATGGCCTTGAATCCGCAAGCGACGGAGCGGGAAGCCCAGCGACGGTCACAGTCCCTTTTGAACAAGCTCGCGGCTGAGTCGAGCGACAAGCAACTCCTGGAGCGGTTTGTCGCGCATCGGGATAATGTCGCCTTTGAATGTCTGGTGCAGCGGCACGGGGCGATGGTTTTCGGCGTATGCCAGCGCGTGCTGAACCAGCGGCAGGACGCCGAGGACGCGTTTCAGGCGACGTTTCTCGTGTTGGTGCAGAAGGCGTCAACCATCCGCAAGCCGGAGTTGCTTGGCAACTGGCTGTATGGCGTTGCCTGCCGGATTGCGCGCAAAGCCCGCGGCCGCGTCTCGCGCCGTGTGATCCAGGAACGAAACACGATGGCTCCGGATAACAAGCCAGATAGGCAAGACCCAAGCACGGATCTGGAATGGCGTGACTTGTTGTCGGTGATGGACGAGGAATTGCAGCAGTTGCCCAACAAGTATCGGTTGCCGCTGGTGATGTGCTACCTGAGCAGCATGACCAACGAGGAAGCGGCGGCCAAGCTGGGTTGGCCGGCGGGCTCGATGTCCTACCGCCTTGCCAAGGCCCGCGAGATGCTGCAAAAGCGGATGGAGCGGCGACACCGGACGCTGCCAGCCGGCTTCTTCGCCAGTCTGGCAGTTCCGTTGGTGTTGCCGAGCGCCGACCTGATCGCCTCGACGGTGAGCCTGGCGAAAACGCTGGCGACGGCCACGGCGGCGACGGCCTTGCCGTCCACGCCGGCCATCGAGCTCGCCCGTGATGCCGTCAGCAGCATGGCCGGGGAGACGCGCTTTACCGCATGGCTGAGCGTGTTTGCGGCGTTGCTGGCCGCCGTCGGCATCGCCATCGTCAGCTACCAGCTAGTGACCGGAGGGTTCGCCTACAAGGGCATGGCCCCCTACACGGGCCCGGAGCCCAGCGGCGAAGGCTGCTGGCAAGCACAAGAAAAATAGACGCGACGCGGCTTCATGGATCGGCGCGCCGGTGATCCACCCTAAATCATTTTACGGCGCGCCGATTTTTTCTTTGGCCTTCCGCAGCACACTTTCCAGGGTCACGACCGCCCCGCCATTTCGTTTGCTCTCGTCCGCCGCCTCCATGAATGCGAAGATCTCGATCGTCTCTTGCGCCGCCACCGGCGCCTTGCCGGTCTTGAAGAACTGGCACACTTCGCCCATGAGCGCCTTGTAGTCCCCAGATCCGGGCGCGGTGTAGACTCCCTTGCCGCCGAAGACGATCGCGCCGTAGGCTGCACTGCCGTCGCGAACGCCGCGGAAGGTGCCGATCCGGCCGTCGTCCCAGGTCCCGGTCACGACGTCTGCCCCCTTCGTGTGCGTGCGCGATACGCTCTTGCAGCCCGTACCCATGACCGTGAACAGGGTCTCGACGCCGTGAATGCCGTACCAGAACAGGTCCGGATGTGTCTTTTCCAGCGGGCAGGGGCCGTAACTGAAGCAGCCGACCACGTTGCCGACCTTCTTGGGATTCTTGCGGATGCCGGCAATGGCAGGGCTGTAGCGCAGCGACGAACTGGAATACACCGGCGCCTTGTGCTTGGCGGCCAGTTCAAAGATCATGAGCACGTCGGCCAGCGAGCCGGCCATCGGTTTGTCGATGAACATCGGCTTGCCCGCCTTCAACACGGGAATGGCCTGTTTCAGGTGAGGTCGACCGTCCACGCTCTCCAGGAATACCACGTCCACTTTCTTGAGCAACTCCTCGATGGAATCGACAATCTCGACGTTGTATTTCTCCTTGAGCGTCTTGGTGAAGCCGGCGAGGCGGTTGGCGCTATCGGGCAAATCGGGGCTGCCTCCCGGATAGCCGGCCACAACCTTCACGCCGAACTTGTCCAGGTTCTTCGGGTCGTTCAGGATGCTGGTGAAAGCCGTCACATGCGAGGTGTCCAGGCCGATCATGCCGGCTCGCAGAAACGCCGGCTTCTCGTCCTGCTCGGCGAAGCTTGGATCGGTTGGAGAAAAGGCCAGCACGGCAACGACAAGGCTCTGGCAGAAAAAGCATGCACGGCTCACGGGGTGGCTCCTGCGGCAGGGATGAATGAGGAACAGCGACGGGGGTATCATATGAAGCAGACCGCCGGTAAGTTGCCTGCCACCGAGTGAGTAATCCTGAAGGCGGCGCATGAATACCAGACGGGTCCAAAGATGTGAGCCAATCCGCGCCCGCAACCCTTCTGGTTTGAGGAAAAGCCATGATTCCCATTGATCTGAGCGGCGCAACGGCCGGGGACTGGATCACGCAAATTGCGGGAGCGCTGGCGCAAGTAGGTCATTACCAATGAAAGCGAGCGAAGGCTTGCGCCTTCGCTCGCCAGGTCCTGTCGTGCACTCGACTCACACCACGGTGAAGGCGTCACTGGTTCCCTTCAGCACTCCAAGAGCGGCCGTGAGGGTGATAATTCCCGATTTCTTGAGCGTGATGTTCGTGGTCACCTTGCCGCGGACCAGCGTGATGTGGGTCGGCGACACAGTCTGGCCGTCGCTCGAAGTCAGCAGCACCGTGCCGGTGAAACCGGTCACCGTGTTGCCGTAGCGGTCCAGGGCGGTGATCGTGACACTGAAGCCGGCGCCGACGGTCGCCGTACTGGGGACGCCGACGGCAAACGAGGCCACTGCTGCGGGAACGACGGTTACGTTCCCGCCCGTTCCTGAGACCTTGCCGATCGCCGCCGTCAACTGCACGACACCGGCCTTGTAGAGATAGACCGAGGCGTAAGCGACCCCGTTGGTCATCGTGAAAGTGTCCGGCGACACAGGCTGGCCATCGCTGCTGGTCAGCTTCACCGAACCGTTGCAGTTATTGCCGTAGATGTCCTTGCCGGTGATGACCACATTGAGCCTGTTTCCGGCACCCACCACTGCCGCGGATTTGACGGTAACCTTGGCAACGGCTGCCGGGCTGACGGTGATGAGGCCGCTGTAGCCGCCGATGACGCCGTTGCTGGCCGCCAGCTTGACGGTATGGGCGAGCGTCAGCGTGACATTGGCCGTTGCCTTGCCGTTGACCAGTGTGACAGTGGCGGGCCTCACTGCCTGGCCGTCGGTGCTGTAGAGGCGGACAACGCCGTTAAAGCTTGGAACGTCATTGCCGAAGGGATCCTTTGCGATCAGGGTCACCTGGAAGGCTTCGCCGGCGGTTGCTGCGGTGGGAGAGCTGACCGCGAATCGGCTGGCCGCCGCGGGGCTGACACTGATGTTGGCGCTGCCGATCAGCGTGCCCATACTCGCCTTGAGCCACCTGGTCCCAGCGGTCTTGAGTACAACGAAGACCCTTGCCGTGCCGTTGACCAGCGTTACGCTGGCGGGCAGCACAGCCTTGGCGTCCGTGCAGCTGAGCGACACCCGGCCGTTGTAGGCATTGCCGAACCGATCGCGAGCCGTCACGGTCGCATAGAAGCCGATGCCGGCCTTGGCCGCCGCGGGGATCTTTAGCGCGAGCGCGCTGAGCGCCGCCGGGCTGACAGTCAGGATGTAGGTCCGCGAGGCGTTCACGCCGGGCCGGGACAGGTCGGTAGCTTTGACGGTAAACGTGTACTTGCCCGCAATGGTCATCATGCCGCTCAAGACCCCGGCGCTGCTGAGCGTGAGCCCGGCCGGCAAGACATTGTTCGGCGCCAGGGAGTAACGATAGTTGCCGGAACCGCCGGACGCCTGGATCGCCGAACTGTAGCTGCTGCCGGCGATGGCACCGGGCACGCTTTGCGTGATTGCCAGGTTCACCGTCTGGGTGATGGTCGCAGTGCTGTTCTCGAAATCGGGGTTGGCGAAGAAGCTGGCGGTGACCATGTGCTTGCCGACAGACAGCGAGGGCATGGTCAGCTTGGCCTGGCCAAGCGTCATCTGAACCTTGACTGGAGTACCGCCGTCAACGACGAAGGTGACATATCCGTTTGGTATGCCGGACGCTGGCGCCACAGCGCTGACCGTCGCCGTGAAGGTCACTGCCTGCCCGCAGACCGAAGTGGCGGCGGACGAAACAAGCGTGGTGACGCTCTTGGCCTTGCCGACCGTAATGGTGCTGCTGGTGCCCGATACAAATGCATCCGTGGCCTGCAGATAGTAGCCGCCCGCGGCCTTGAATGTAACGGAAACCTTGGCAAAGCCATTCGTGAACTTGACGGCTGTCGGCGCGAAACCCTGACTGTTGCTGCCGAGGTTGGCCGTGCCGGAATAACCAGTGGCAACGTTGCCGAACTGGTCCCTGGCTGTGATGGTGACGTTGAACGGCGTGCCGACCGTCGCGGTGCCTGGTGCGCTGACGACGAATGAAGTCGCGTTGGCGGGGCTGACGGTGAACACCTGAGAGCTGCCCCAGAAGCCGTTGTTTTCGGTGCCCCGTATGGCGATGTTGCCAGCCTTGTTGAGCTGGATCGTGGCGACGCCGGAACCCTTCACGTTGATCGTTGATGTGCCCAGCACTTGCTGCCCGTCGCTGCTGGTGAGGTTCATGGGACCAACGTAGGCCAAGCCGTTGAAGTCGTTCACACTGGCGGAGATGTGCACCTGGAAGGGGGTGCCGGCTGTCACTGTGCTCGGCATGCCGGTGATGCGGACCCCAGGCGGGGTGGTCGGCACGCTGAAGCTCACAAAGCCCGCATTCCCCGGGCGATTGAAGCGCAGAAGGCTGCTGTCGGCGCTGAAAATGGGGGCCGAGGGAGGGGTTGAATAGGATGGCACGACGGTCGGCGTAGGTAGAACGCCGGCCCAGTCGTAAGAGTAGAGGTTGCCGGAGTTCTTCTGCACCCAGGCCAGCTCCAGGCTATTGGGGCTCCAGGTCAGGGTCCCATCCATGACATGCTGAAACGCGCCGCTCTGATACACCAGGCGACCAGTGCTAGCTTCCGTGACGCGGACCGATTCGATGACATGAGCTGTGCCTTCCACGCTGGCAGTCCAGCGACCGTTCGGCGAAGCCAGCGTCGTGATCGACGGTACCACGCGGTCTTCAAGGCACTCAATGGAGAGCTGGGGCCGCCGCGAACGCCGTGGCTCAGCATGTGCGGCGACTAATTTCTTGACGCGATTCGCAAAGCTCTTCAAGGCTGGGTTCATGACGAGTCTCCTGTGTGGTTGGTAGAGCTGGCGTCGGCCGCCGATACTACGGGCGGTCACCGGTCCTGTGACAGGAGCTCCGTCAAGATTCTCGCCGCCAATGCGCCAATGGCGTTTATTTTCGGTCGGTCCCGGCCAATCGCTGGTCTTGCCCAGTTTTTCTGGATTTGCTAGACCATACGGGTCCAAAGACGTGCAGCCGATCCGCGCCCGGAACCCTTCTGGTTTGAGGAAAAGCCATGATTCCCATTGATCTGAGCGGCAAGGTGGCCCTGGTCACCGGCGTCGGCGATAACGAGAGCTTTGCCTGGTACATTTCCAAGGCACTGAACGCGGCTGGGGCTAAACTTGTCCTGTCCTGCCATCCGCGCTTCAAGGGCATCGTCGAGAGCATAATGGAGCGCGAGGCGGACGCGGAATCGCGCGTCCTCCCCTATGGCGCCGGCAACCTCAAGGTCGAGAAGATCCTGGCCTGCGATGTCGGCTTCGACACCATGGACGATGTGGACGAGAAGACGCGCAACGACCGGCGTTTCGCCAAGCACGGCGACTACTCCATCCAGGGCATGATCGAGGCCGTCGGCAAGGAGTTTCAGCACATCGACGTCCTCATCCACAGCGTGGCCTTCAGTCCGGAGATCACCAAGATGATGGTCGATACCAGCCGCAAAGCGTATGCGACGGCGCTGAGCGTGAGTGCCTACTCGCTGACTTCATTGTTGCGTGCCGCGCGGCCGTACATGGCCAATCGGCCGGACGGCGCTGCCGCGGTGGGATTGACGTACATCGGCGGCGACCGCGTCGTGCCGCACTACGGCGGCGGCATGTCCACGGCCAAGGCGGCATTGCAGATCGACGCCAAGCAGCTTGCCAGCAACCTCGGCCCGGAGAAGATTCGCGTCAACCTCATCTCCGCCGGGCCGTATGCCTCGCGGGCTGCCCGCGCCATCGGCGATATCGACCAGATGATCAATTACGCCGCCCAGCGTTCCCCGCTGCAACGCGGCATCACCCCGGAGGAGGTCGCCAACTCCACCGTCTTCCTGTGCAGCCCGCTCGCGTCCGGCATCACCGGGCACGTGCTCTATGTGGACGCCGGTTATAATGTGATGGGGCTGTGACGGGCGATTGTGAGGGCCGATTCATGACCACGACATTCGACAAGACTCTTCAGGATGCTCCGGCATTGAATGCCGAAATCAAGCGTGCCAATGAAATGCTTGAGTCCATTGCGGGGCCGTCGAAGGAGACTGTCACCGCCTCTTGGAAGATTGCACGCGAGAATGGCGCAGGCCCGGTTGTCGAGCTTACTCTGTCCGACTACCTGGCGTCCGCGCACGCCACGTTTGCCAATTGCGATTTGCGAGACGCCCAGACGATGCGCAAGCGGCTGAGTTGGCTGTGGGGAGACTTGCTGCAGGAGCGATCTCACCGTCAACGAAGCAGGCTCAACGAACTCGTCGCGGCGCTGGAGGATGATTGACAGTGGCCAAGACGAATACCGAGATCATACGCGAACTGGACAGGTCGGTTGCAACGCTCTTGGAACGAGTTGACAACTTGCGCGACGAGCTTTCCCGTGTCGAGAAACAACTCGAAGAAAGCGAGCGCAAACGCTGGAATTTGACCATGTCCTTTGTCGGAGCCTTCCTGACGTTGCTGATTGGTTTGGTCGTTGCTCTTCTGAAGAGATAAGGCCCGTCATCTCATGCACCAGAGTCAGGAACCGCGCAACGCTTTCTATCTTCTGCTGCTGCTGGCAAGTATGCTTTTCGTCGTGACGGCACTTGCTTACGGCATCGTTCCCGTCCTGGAAGACAAGGCCAGGGCTGCCGGCGAACTGCCGCCGCCGTCCCCATGGCGCAAGGCTCTGCGCGAGGATGGCGGCCTGTGGCTCCTCTACGAAGTCGCCGCCATGATCGTGCTCGGCCTGGCCAGCATGGGACTCGATCGTTATCGCCGCTGGCGCAAGGACCGCGCGACGACGCAGCCGCCAGGCCCAGCGGACCAGCGATCATCCGGATGAGCCCGCGCGGAGCTTGAGCTAGCGTATGCCCGGTCTGGGGCCGGAGTCCCAGACGCGTATCGTGTTGACGTCGCAGGTCGCGATGCGTCGGCCGTCGGGGCTGAAGGCGACGCCGACCACCGGTTGCTTGTGGCCACGCAGCGTCAGCACTTCCTCCCCGGTCTGAGCATCCCAGAGACGCGCTGTAAGATCGTTTGAGCCAGTGAGAATGCGCTGGCCGTCCAGACTGAACGCCAACGATCGAATCCAGTTGGAATGGCCTTTGAGACGATACAGATCCTGGCCGGTGGCGGGATCGTGGACCTTGGCGGTCCCATCCAGACAGCCCGCGGCCAGCCGGCGGCCATCGGGGCTGTAGGCCAGGCAGCGGACCTGATTGCCGGACCTGGGCATGGCCTGAACTTCCTTCTGCAAATGTGTGTCCCAGATTCTTACCAGCTTGTTGTCGCCGCCAATCGCCACGTGCCTGCCGTCCGGACTGAAGGCCACGGCCCACAGCCTGCCGTTCTGCTTGAACGACTGGATTTCCTTGGCGCTGGCCACGTCCCAGATCCGCAGAATGCCTTCGGTGCCAACCGAGGCAAGACGGTTCCCATCCGGGCTGAAACGCGCACTCGTGGCCTCGCGATCATGTCGCCCCAGGACGCGCAGGTCCTTGACTGCGTCCCAATCGCCAATCCACACGTTCTTCTTGTCGGTTTCGGTACTGTTACCGCATACAAATGCCTTGCCATCGGTTGAGAAGGCCCACCATGTCGAGGAGATGTTCAATTTTCGGACGGGTTGGCCGGTCTCTGCGTTCCAGATTTCGGTCCGAGACGAGCTACCGGCGACAACCGAGTTTCCATCGCCACTAAATGAAACGAATTGCAGGCCGTTCGCTGGCAAGCTGAGGAACTCGTGGTCACCCGTGGCACGCCAGGCAGAAATCGTCCCGCCCACACCCCCGGCGGCGACCTGACTGTCGTCAGCACTCATGGCAAGCGCGAGCACGGGCAGGACGAATCCCTTGAGGTTGTACAACTCACGGCCGGTGGCCGTGTCCCAGAAGCGAATCAAATAATCTTCGCCGGCCGAGACAAGTCGTTTGCCGTCGCGGCTGAACGCCACTTCGCGGATGTTGCCGCGGTGTCCTCGGTAGGTTTGCACGACCTTGTGCGTGGCCAGGCTCCAGAGCTTGAGCGTCGTGTCGTCACTCAGGCAGTCGCCGGAGATCAGGTACTGACCGTCCGGACTGAGCGCGGCACAGCTGACCGCGCCGGCATGGCCATGCAGAGTGACGACTTCTTTCCCGGTGGCAGCGTCCCAGATCTTGACGCCGCGTGTGAAGCAGGCCCCGACCAGTTGCGTGCCGTCGCGATTGAACGTCAATTGCGGAACCCGGCTGGGGATGTTTGGGATCGTGAGCAGCCGGCTGCCAGCTGGCAACTCCCAGACTTCGATGTCACCGCCGCTTCCCCGCAGCGCGTCGTTCACTGTCTGGCTGAAGGTTGCGAGCCGGCTCCCATCTGCGCTCAGCGCTACCGAGTCAACATGCTTGAAACGGGCGCGAACAGTCAGCAGTTCCTTGCCATCAGCCGCCGCAATGATTCGAGCAAGACCATCCCAGCAGCCAACGGCGATCTTCTTACCATCACTGCTGAAGGCAAGGTTTCGGCCCGAAAAGAAAAACGGACCGGGTGCTGGCGGCAGCGGCAAGTCCCAGATGGTACCGCCGTCGCGCGCGTCAACCAGTTTCATGTTGCCGCCTTCGCCTGCCGCGGCGATATGCCGCCTATCTGGGCTAAAGGCGATGCCTTTGATCCACCTCTTGAAACCGCCCACCGAGAAGAGTGTCGGATTGCACAGGCGCTGGCAGTAGTACCACTCCCAGCCACGATGCTCCTCCGGGCAGCCGTCCAGATAACTCTTGGCAACACGAATGTTTCCGTCCTGCCATTCACGGTAGCCGAGCGCGACGCGTTGACGGTAGTCTTGTCGCCTCAGGTCCCGGTTGTGCTGATCGGCCCGCGCGCGTTCCTCGCTCTCCGCTGTCGCCCTGGCCTCCGCTTCCACGGCGAAATGAATCGATACGCCGAGGCCGGCGAGGACTGAAATCAGAATCCCGGTCACAAGCAGCGTCGTCAAGGGATAGCGTTTGCACAGGCGCATCCCGCGCTCGACGCGCCCAACTGGCCGAGCCAGGATGGGCTCGCCGTCCTGAAAGCGCTGTAAATCCGCGGCGAGATCGAGAGCGTTGGAGTAACGCCGCGGCGCAACCTTATGCAGGCATTTGAGACAGATCGTTTCCAGGTCGCGCGGCGTTTTGGGCTGAAGCTGCCGCGGCGGCACCGGCTCGTCGCGAATGACTTGCTGGATCGTGTCGAAAGCGGTGGCCGCCCGAAACGGAGGCCGGCCCGTCAAACACTCGTAAAGAATGGCGCCCAGGGCGTAGACATCCGCAGGCGGGCCGACGGCCGCGCTGCGGCCCTCGGCCTGCTCCGGGGCCATGTAGCTGGGCGTGCCCATAATGGACCCAGTCTGCGTCTGGCCCGATTCTGCCAGATTGCGGGCCAGGCCGAAGTCGGTGATCTTGGGTGCCCCGTCGTCGCTGAGCAGCACATTGGCTGGCTTTAGATCGCGATGAATGACTCCCATCTGGTGCGCGACGTGCATGGCCCGCGCCAGCACTTCGACGACCGCCGCCGCCTCGTCGGCCGGCAAAGGTGTGCCGGCGAGCTTCTGCGCCAGGCTACCGCCACCGACATATTCAAGCGCGCAGAAGGGGCGGCCATCGACTTCGCCCACCTCAAAAATCTGCACGATGTGCGGATGTTGCAGACGGGCGACGCTCTTGACCTCAACCATGAACCGGGCCAGTTCCTGTAGCCCGGCGTGACTGCCGGCCAGGATCATCTTCAGCGCTACGATGCGCTGGAGCGCTATATGCCGCGCTCGATAGACGATTCCCATGCCGCCGCGTCCAAGCACGCCGAGAATCTCATACCCGGCAATGGTTGGTAACGCTGCCGCCGCGTCAAACCGCGGGCTCGCGACCGGCGCCAGCGTAACATTCGCTTCCGTCGGCGGGAAATCCTGGGCTTGAGTCGGACCGGACGCTCTCGAAAATTCCCCTGGCCGGACATTGCAATGATCCTCGTGTGGCGCGGACGGCGCGGCTCCAGCCAACGCCTCACCTGTCGAGTCTTGGTGTCTGGGTGCTTGCATTGGCACACACACGGAATTGGCTGACACGGCCTACCATTTCACCATTTTCACTATCAAAAGTCTAAGGCAATCCGCTGGGCGAGTCAACGCGGTGGGAAAAGCGGAGAGACGTCGCTCACGCGGTCTCGATACCGGCGGCAGTCTGCAGGCCAAAGCGCTCGATGCCCATCTCGCGCAGCTTGAACTTCTGCACCTTGCCGGTCACGGTCGTCGGGAATTGATCGACGATGACAACGTAGCGCGGCACCTTGAAATGCGCAATCTGGCCGCGGCAGAACTCTTTGACCGCCGTTTCGTCAAGAGTCGCGCCCTCGTGCAATCGAATCCACGCGCAAACTTCTTCGCCGAAGCGCTGGTCTGGCAACCCGACAACCTGCACGTCGGCAATGGCAGGGTGAGAATGCAGGAACTCCTCGATCTCGCGCGGATAGATGTTCTCGCCGCCGCGAATGATCATGTCCTTGATGCGGCCGGTGATGCGATAGAAGCCATCAGCCGTGCGCTGGGCCAGATCCCCGGAGCGCAACCAGCCGTCGGGCGTGATGGCGGCGGCCGTCTCCGCCGGCTTGTTGTAATAGCCTTTCATCACGCCGTGCCCGCGCACCAGCAGTTCCCCCGGCTGTCCCTCGACAACGTTCTGCAGCGTTCCTGGCTGCACGATGCGAACCTCGAGGCCCGGCAGGATCGTGCCCACCGTGCCGACGCGGTGCTCCAGGCTGTCCGTGGCCCGGGTCTGGGTGATCACCGGCGACGCTTCCGTCAGGCCATAGGCAATGGTGATGTCGCGCGCCCCCATCTGGTGGACGACGGCGCGCATGACCTCGATCGGACAGGGGCTGCCGGCCATGATGCCCGTGCGCAGGCTGGACAGATCGAACTCCTTGAAACGCGGGTGATTGAGCTGGGCAATGAACATCGTCGGCACGCCGTAGATGCCCGTGCAACGCTCATCCTGGATCGCCTGCAGCGTCGCCAGCGGATCGAAGGACTCCGCCGGGAGAACCATTGCCGACCCATGGATGACACACATCAGCGTACCCATCACGCAGCCAAAGCAGTGATAGAGCGGTACCGGGATGCACAGGCGGTCCTGATTGCCGAAGGACAGTCGTTCGCCGACGTAAAAGGCATTCATTAGCAGGTTGCGGTGCGTGAGCATGGCGCCCTTGGGAAACCCGGTGGTTCCGGAGGTGTACTGGATGTTCACGACATCGTCAGGTGCGGTGGCGCGTCGCCGCGCCTCAAGCTCGGCGTCACCTGTCTGACGGCCCTGGTCGATGAAGTCACTCCAGCGCAACATCCCCGCCTGGGCTTCCTCCTTGATGCTGACCACGTGTCGCAAGCGAGGGCACCGGCTTGCATTCAACGCTCGCGGCACGCTCTCGGACAACTCCGGGCAGACACTGTTCAGGATTGCGAAGTAATCGGTGGACTTGAAACGATCGGTCAAGAAAAGGGTGGTCATGTCCGCCTGGTTGAGGACGTATTCCAGCTCGTGCGCCCGGTAGGCGGGATTGACGTTGACCAGTACGGCGCCGATCGAGGCGGCGGCGAACTGCAATGCGATCCATTCCGGCCAGTTGGTCGCCCAGATGCCGACATGCTCACCGTGCTTCACGCCGATGGCAAGCAGGCCACGCGCCGTCTGGCGAACCTGCTCGTGAAACGTGCCATAGGTCCAGCTCCTATTGCAACCTGGGAAAACAACGGCACCGGCATTCGCGTTGCCGGCCGCGGTCCGTTCCAGGACATCGGCAAAGGTCCAGCCATCAACCCAGGGCATTTCAGGCATCGGGGATTTCATGCATTGCCATCGGTGGATGCGGACATTTGTTCAGCGAGCGGCAAAAAAACTACGACGCACACGACGACGACCAATTATGCAAGCTATAGTAGTCGTGGGGACCGTCCCCCGCAAACTGTCGAAGTCCGGAACTTCGACTCGCTCTTATTGCATCGGAGCAGAGAAGATGGCAAGCTCGATCCTGTCCCGTGATCGGAGTGCGTTTCCGTCTCCCGCTGACCTGGACCAGCCGGACTGCGCCGAGGTCCATTCGGACGAACTCCTCGACGACGAACAGTTGCGTGCCGAGATGAGCCGGCTCATGGCTGCCAACCGTGAGCTGGTGTCTGGCAACAACGCGGAACATTTTCCCACGAACGCTTCCGGCGAGGTGGAAAAGCTCCGCGCCGAGAACGCCGAGCTACGCGCCTGTCTTGAGGAGATGGAAAACGCCTGGCAGGAACGCCAGCGCGAATTTGACAGCCTGCTTGACGAAAAAACGGAAGTCATCCGTGGACTGCATCTCAAGCTGAAAGATGTCAGCGAACCCGCCCCGGTGCGTCACGCCGATCCTGCGGACATCAATGAGGTGGCCCGCCTCAAGCGCGAACTGGAAGAGCAACGCCGGCAACTCATGGAGGACGAGGAAGCCCTCAAGGAGCAGATGCGCGAGATGGAGTTGGCCATGTCGCGCGAGCGCGCCGAGATGGCACGGCAACGAAGTCAAGTCAATCGCCTGCAAGCGGAAATACACCACGAGGCCGAGACTTCGGCACGCGATTCCGGATTGCGCGAGCGTTTGTCGAGCCTGCGACGCTCTCAAAGTGCGCCTGCCGTTTCATCCGTGTCGCAAGGTGCGTCCGTGTCGCAGCCGACGCCTCTTCCCTCGAAGAACACTACCGGCTTCTTCCGTCGCATGTTCGGCAGTAACTCCTAGCTCCAGGGACGTTTCCGTGGCGTGCTTGTAGGATGCTGTAAGCGATCGTGCGCGGCGATCATGCGCTGCGATCGCGACCATCCAGCGCGAGCAACGGGAGCCACCTTGACCAGGCCATTTCCGCTTTATCATGCCCGTGGCAGCCATCGCGAGCTTGGCCGGCAGCACGGAGCACAATGCCGCGAGCAGTTGCGTCACTTTCTCGATTATCTCGGTGTCACGCTCAAGCTGGCGCGGCCCGAGATGCACCGCCGTGCCTTGCGGTTTCTTGCCCTGTTCGAGCTACACGCGCCGCACCTGGTCGAGGAGATTCATGGCCTCGCCGAGGGCGCCGGCGTCCCTGTCGCCGACGCACTGGCCGTTCAGGTGCGCGGCGAGATGGCCGCGCTGCCCGCCGAGGCCTGCACGACCTTCGTCATCAAGGCTGGCGGCACGGCGGAGGGTGCCATCCTTATCGGCCAGAACAGCGACATGGACCCGGAGATCGAGGATGTCGGCTACGTCCTGCATCTTGAGCCGGCAGGCAAGCCGGCCTTGTTGATGTGGACCTTCGGTGGACAGATCGGCTATCACGGTGTCAATGCGGCGGGTGTTGCCCACTTCGCTAATGCCCTTGGCGGCGGACCGGCCTGGAAGCTCGCACTGCCGCATTATCCTGTCAAACGCATGATGCTCGAGACCAGGTCCTTTGCGGAAGTCATCGCCCTGCTGTCCAGGGCCCCGGTCTGCTCGAGCGGCAACTATGTGCTTGGCGACGGTGCCGGCAGGATCGCGGACATCGAACTGACGGCAGAAGGTTTTGCGGCGATCGAGGACCCGGCTGAGGGATTCATCGCCCACAGCAACCACTTTCTGTGTCAGCCGCATGCCTGCGCCGCCAACGATGCCGTCAGCGTGCCGGATAGCTTTCCGCGCCTGCAGCGCATGCGCGCCTTGCTCGCCGGCCGCTTTGGCGCCATCAGCGTGGACGACATGAAGCGCTTCCTCGCCGACCACGAAGGCCAGCCGACCTCCATCTGCCGGCACCCGCATTCCGGGCCGGACCATCCATCCGTCTCGGCGCGCGGCAAGACGGCCGCCTCGCTCATTGCCGAGCCGGCCAGGGGCTTGCTGCACGTCTGCCGCGGCAACCCGTGCGCGGGCCGATTCGAGACGTATCGACTGCGAAGCACGTCGTAGGACAAGCGGCTCGCTTGTCCTACGGAAAGATGCTGGCCGCTGACGCTCCCATCGATCCTTCACCAGTTTCACGCGCCCGCAACGCAACTTGTGGACGATTCCGCTCCGTGCTATAACTCCCGGCCATTCTGACCCGGGCACGGAGGGAGCGCCGGTGAATACCCTGAAGGAACGCAACCAAAAGGCGCAAGCCAAGGTTTCCACGCTGGATGTCGCTCGCCTGTTCGACACTGGCAACTACGCCCTCGTGGCACAGCAGGGCGACCGGGAAGACTGGCGAACTTACGCCGCCCTGGGACTGGTGGGCAAGGCAGGCGAGGCGCTGGCGGGCCTGGCGAAGTTTGCCGGGCCGTTGCCCGAGTTTTACTCCGCCGTCGCCCACTGGATCGACGGCAACGATGCCGCTGCAGTCGCCGGCCTCGACAAGATTCCCTTGCCGCACGCCCAGCGCTTGCTGGCGCTGCTCAAGAAGCCGCAGATCAACGTGCTGGCGCAATGGCCGTGGAACCGCAGTTCGTGCAGCGATCTGCTCAGCGGCGCCGCGAGCGATCCGCGCTTCCGCGTGTCCAACATCGGCTTCGATCCGGCCGATCTGCCCAACGAGCCGTACGCCGACATCCATCGCTATTACGATCCCAACTCGCCGCCGGATTTCTACAGCAGCTTCATGATCGAATGGCAGCTGATGCCGCCGAACCTGCAAGAGCTGCCCTGCCCCATCTTCGGGCAGACCGGCGACTACGACCTGCATATCCAGGCAGTGTTGCCGTGGCTGAAGTTGTTCGACGAGGTACTGGTAACAGACACGACTGAATGGGAAGACGTGTGCCGGCTGGTTGACAGCCCGGTGTCAACGTTTCCGAAGTCGTTCGGCTTGCCGCAGGGCTTGCCGCCGATTCCGCGCAAGCCGCGCAAGCTCGACGTGTTCCTCTCGGGAACGTTGCTGCATGCGTATCACCCGGACAAGGCCCGGTTGTTGTTGCAAGTGTTGCAGGCTCAGGGACTGAACCTGCGCCTGTACAACGGCTTTCTCGATGCCAGGGCCTATTTCAAGGTGCTGGGCAACGCCAAGGTTTCCATCGCCTACGTCCGGCACGCCCACGCCATGCCGACGCGCGGCATGGAAGCGCTGGCGATGGGCTGTGCCCTCATGGTCCAGGAGGGCAGCGTGCTCACCCTGTTCGCGGGCGAGACGGAAGGCGTGCATACATACTCGCTGGAAGCCAACACTCTGGGAGACGAGATCGTGCGCGTGCTGGCCGATTGGCCGGAGCAACAGCGCCGCGCTTTGCGCGGGGCGGAGGTCTTGCGCCGCGAATTTGACCTGAGCCGCGTCTCCTCGCAATACTTGCGCTTTCTGACCTACCTGGCGGCCAGGCCGCGCTCCGAGCGCAAGCACCGCGATGCCAAAACATTGCGACAAAAACGCTGCATTCTCGAAAAGGGCTGGCTGCCGTCGTGGGACTTCAAGCACAGCCGGTTGCTCAAGCACCTGGGGGATAGCAACTACGAGCGCTTCCGCGCCGACCTGCGCTCGGAGTCGGCGTGCAGCCACGCGTTCATCGACGCCGCCCGCGAGGCCGTGCTGGCCAACTACCACCGCGCCAGCCATCGGCTCATCCCGGTGTCGCGCTGGCTGGACGCCATTGTCGAGATTTACCAGGAAGGCATGGCGCGCTTCCCGCGCTCGCTGGTGCTGCGCTTCAATGCCGCACGCACCATGTTGCACTTCGGCGGCACGGCCCGGGTCAGCGAGGGATTACAACTCATCGACGACATCCTCGCCCAGCCGGAACAGCACTGGGAAATCGATGTGCTGGAGGACGTGTTCCCCTGGGATTTCTTTTCGCAGTTCTTCAACTACCGCACCTACTTCGACATGCTCAATCGCCAGCTGATGACGGGCGAGCCCGTCGAGGCCCTGCTGCGTGATCTGATTCTGGCATCGCTGCACTATTACCGCGGCCGGCATCGCCCCTTTGCGGGACTGCACACCAGCGGCCTGGACGACTTGCGCCAGGCGACGCGGCTCGATCCGGAGTTTCCCTATTACGCGCTGCACTGCGCCGAGCAACTTGCCGCCCGCAACCACCCCGGCGATATCGTGCAGGCGCTACGCCTGCTGCTCGATCTGGGCGACTCGTCCATCCTCTTCCGCGAGGCGGCCGCCCTGGCGGAAGAGATCCTGCAAACTCCGCCGGGAGTCTGCCTGCGCATCGACGCGGCCCGGCGAACGCAGAAGGGGCATGCCGCCGCCGAGTTGCTGGACCATGTAGCCGGCCTGGCACGGGTGCGCGATCGCTTCCAGCAGGTGGCCGAATTCCAGGAGGACGTCTCCTCGCCGCTCGTCAATCCCGCCTGCCCCGACGAGGAGGTCCTGCTCGCCTCGCAGATCCAGCTTCTCAAGAATCAGATTCTCGCCATGGAATCCAGCAAGTTCTGGAAGGCCCGCCAGCTCTGGACCTTCGTCAAACGCCGGCTCAAGTCGCTGGCGGGGAAGGCGTGAACAACAGCATCGTAGGACAAGCGGCTCGCTTGTCCGCCATCCGAGGGACAAACAATCTCATCGGTGGGCGCTCGTGTTTCTACCCATCTGCCAGATACCATATTTGGAAAGTAGCATGGAATTCCGATTGCGTGCGAAATGCACGCACAGCCCTCAGTAAGCAAGACAAGCGAGCCCCTTGTCCTACGTATCCGAGCGCCGGCGGCGTCTCATCGCTTGTTAATCTCCCGTCGCTACAATGCCCGACAACCCTTCTCATGAGGCCTGGGCATGAATCGATCGTTTCTCTCCTGCGTTTTCATTGGTATCGCACTCGCGCTGGCGGGCGACACAGCGCTTCACGGTCAGACATCACCCATCGCCAAGCGTGATGACCTCTTCGGCCCCGACAGGCTCTGGTCCCTGCACCTGCGCATCGGCGCCAGGGAATGGGAGACAATGCAACCCAAGGGTGGCTTCGCCTTCGGCAAGTTCCCGATGCAGAAGGTCGAGCCCAAGCCCGAGGCAAAAGGCAAGGACAAGGGCGATATCCACGTCGGCAAGCTCTTCGGCATGGAGTTTCCCTACGTCAAGGCGGACATGGAATTCGCGGGCAAGAAGCTGGCGAACGTGGCCGTGCGCTTCAAGGGCAACTCGACGTACATGATCTCAGCCCAGGGGCTGAAACGCCCCATGAAGATCGACGTCAATCGCTACATCGACGACCAGTATCTGCATGGCTTGGGCATGCTGCCTCTGGCCAACAACGCCTTCGACGCCACGCGGATTCGCGAGGCGCTTGGCTACACGCTCTTCCGCGCTGCCGGCGTGCCGGCCTCGCGCACCGCCTTCGTCAAGCTCCACCTCACCGTGCCCGGCAAGCACGACAATGTCTATGTCGGCCTGTACACGCTGATCGAACCGGTGGACAAGGCGTTTCTGCTCGCCCGCTTCCACGACGGCAAGGGCATGCTCCTCAAGCCGGAAAAGATCCAGGGACTGCCCTATCTTGGCGAGGACTGGAAGGCCTACGACGGCAAGTACAATCCCAAGCGGCCTCCGACGGACAAGCAGGCACGACGGCTCATCGAGTTCGTCAAATTCCTGGACAAGGCGGACGACAAGACCTTCCGTCAAGGCATCGCCGGCTTCCTGGACGTGGACGGCTTTCTCCGCTACCTGGCTGTCAACAGCCTGATCGCCAACATCGATAGCTTTGTCGGCCTGGGGCACAACTACTATCTGTACCTCGACTCGAAGAGCAACCGTTTTCATTTCATTCCCTGGGACCTGGACCTGACGTTCGCCAACTTCCCGATGATGGCGTCCGCCGACCAGCAGATGGACTGGAGTATCGCCAAGCCGTACATGGGCAAGAACCGCCTCGTGGAACGGCTGCTGGCGATCAAGGACTACGACCGCGCCTACCGAGGCCACCTGGCGACGATGACGAAGACCGCCTTTGCCAAGGAATCGATCAACAAAGCCATTGCCATGCTGGAAACAACCGTGAAGGAGGCCATCGCCGCCGAGCCCAAGTTGCCGGAGAAGAAGGATTTCGGCCCGTTCAACTTCAAGACCGGCACCGTGACGCTGCGCGACTTCACCAGCAAGCGGCTGGCGTCGGTGATCGCGCAGCTCGACGGCAAGTCGCAGGGCAAGACACTGGGCGGCTTCGGTTTTGGCGGCGGCAAGGGAGGGTTCGGGCCCGGCGTGTTCCTGGCCAAGCCCGTCATGGCCGGTGTCGATGGCGACAAGGACGGCAAGCTCTCGCTGGAAGAAGTGACAGCGGCGGCGAAACGCCTCTTCAAGGAGTGCGGCGGCGCCGATGACAAGGCCATCGACGAGAAGGCGCTCGCGGCGGCCATCGATCGGCTGCTGCCGCCGCCGCCCATGCCCAAGGGCTTTCAACCCAAGTTCAAGTTCAGCTTCGGCGGCATGGTATCCGGCAACCTGCTCAAGCAGGCCGACGCCGACAAGGACAGGAAGCTGACACTCGACGAGATGACAGCCGCGGCCGAGAGACTCTTCAAGCAATGGGACAAGAACAAGAACGGCAGCCTGGACGAGACGGAATTGACCGAAGGCCTGAATCGCCTGCTGCTTCCCCCCGGCTTCGGGCAACCCGGCTTTGGCCGCCCGCCCGGAAGCGGCCCGCCAGCCTCCATCCCTGGCACAAAGAAGTGACCGTCCAAAACGGACTGTTCACACAACTCGCGGACTTTTTCTCCCGTGCTCTCGGACTCGGCGAATCTTCGCTTCAGGACGCATGCACCATTCCATTTGCGCGCCTCTCAGTGTAGGGCCACCGCACCGGCGCCCGTGACCTCTTGCGTCCGGAATTCGGCCCAGACGGGCATGTGATCCGATACTTCCAGCGCCTGCTGCTGCGTGAGCCCGAACTCCGTCATGAGATCGAGCACGCCCCAGCGGCCGGTGTACTCGGCGGTGGCGCGGCGGTCGAAGACGATGTTGTCGTACAGCTTCGTCTTGCGCGTGTTCGAGGTGACGCCGGAAAGTGCGGCCGTGATGCCCGGCAGCCGGCCCAGGTTGCCCAGGTGGCGGTCGTCCACGTTCAGGTCGCCCAGCAGGATCACGTCGTCCTCGCCGCTGCCGTTCTTCTGCACGGACGTGAAGACATCCGCCAGGGCGTTCAGCTCGGTGGTCGTCTCATCCGGATCGGTGTGGATGTTGACGAGGTTGAAGGAAAAGGCCGGCACGCTCGCTTGCCCACGGGCGCGGAAGCGGACCACGAACGGCTCGCGGTGCAACAGAGCGCGCGGGTCCGGGACCGTGTACGCGGAGCCGCGGTCCGCCTCGATGTGGGAAGTGTTGAATACGAAGGCGTACTGCTCCTTGCTGTTGGTCCGTCCCAGCCGCGGGCCGACGATGAAATCATAATGCGAACCGTCGGCGTTGATCATCTGCACGAATTTCGGCATCACGCTGTCGTCGGTCGAGCGGATCTCCTGGATGGCCACGACGTCGAAGCGGCGGACCACCTTGGCGAGCCCGTCCATCACCTTGGGCTTCTTGAGCTTGCTGGTGCCGAAAACCTGGATGTTAAACGAGGCGATCTTGATGGTGTCGGTAGCCCCGGCGCTGCCGGCGGCTCCGTTCGCGGCCCCGGAGGGCCGGACCACCTTCTGTGCCCCCTGCTTGTCATCGCAGCCGATCAGGCCGACCGCGATTGCCAGGGACAGTGAAATCGCCGCAATCCAACGACCGCCGCGCAGGGGACTCATGGAAACCTCCTTGGCCACGACCTTGGGCGGCAAGCGTGGTAGCGGCAGCCGTGCATCTGGTCAAGACGGAACCGCTCGCCGTTGGCAATTGCGCGGATTCGCACTGGCGTCAGGTACTCATTTTTAATCGCGTTTCATGCAGACAGTGATATGATGATGCTGTGTCACCTAGGATTCGCGGCGCAATTGCAGGCATGAACCAAGGAATGGCGATGAAAGATCCGATGCAGCCCAAGAAATGCGCAGAATTACTGGGCGCGCTCGCCGCCCCGGAGCGCTTGCGAATCGTTCGCGTGCTCCGCGAAGGGCCCAAGAGCGTCGGCGAGATCGCCGGGTTGATCGACGCCAGCCTGGTCAATGTTTCCCATCACCTGTCGGTGTTGCGCCATGCTGGACTGGTGCGCAACAAGAAGAAAGGGCGCTTCGTCGTCTATTCAATCGCTCCCGGAGTCCTCGACAGCGAGGCGAAATCCTCGACCGATCATCTCGACCTGGGTTGCTGCCGGCTCGAGATCCCCAAGGAATAGCCCTGACCACCCGCTCCAGCAACAGTCATCACGGTATCGGCGAGCTAACTTGACGTGGACGGCGTTGGCCTGTCCATGACAATCAAACATTCATAATAATGTCATGGTGTTTCAATCGCCTTGCAACTCCGCCGCGCCAGGAGGTTCAGTCATGTTGGGAGGTCCATGATGCAGGATAGACACCGCCGATGTGCCTTCACTCTCATCGAGTTGCTGGTCGTGATCGCCATCATTGCCATCCTCATCGGCCTGCTGGTGCCGGCCGTGCAGAAGGTTCGCGCGGCAGCGGCACGCACGCAATGCGCCAACAACCTCAAGCAACTCGGCCTGGCCGTGCACCACTTCGAGAGCGGCACGCGCCGGCTGCCAGCTGCCTTTCGCGCCGAGGTGCCACCGGCCTTCGCCGGCATGCCCGCATATTTTTTCGCCTGGTCCGCCTTCGCCGAACTCAATCCCTACCTCGAGCAGACTGCGATCCACAATAGTATGGACCTGTCCCTGCCCATCTGGATGCCGCCGTCGTACAACATTTCGGCGCCCAACCAGTTTGCAGTCGGGCAGTCCGTGTCGCTGTTTCTCTGTCCGAGCGACAATATGCAGCCGGTGGATGGCGGTTACGGCGTCGCCGCCTTCGGTCCCACCAACTACGCTGTGTGCGTCGGCACCGGCACGACCGGCGGCGGCGCGCCTTTTGGCCTCATGTGGAACTCCGACGGCATGTTCACCGCCAAGCATAAGGGACGCATTGCCGAGATAACCGACGGCTTGAGCAACACGGCCATGATCTCGGAAAGCACCCTGGGCACCGGCCCCAGCAACGCCAGTAGCCCGACCATTCCCGGCAGCCCGCAAACCGTGTACGCCTACGTGAAGGGCAAGCCCCTGAGCCCGGCGGAATGCGCGGCCGCGACCGACTGGAACGTGTCGCAGAAGCGCGGCTATATGTGGGCCACCGGCGAGCTGCGCTGCTCGTCCTACAACCACTTTCTCACGCCCAACTCGCCGACCCCCGATTGCCTGACCAACGACTACACGCCGGGCGAGGGCAAGTACACCTCCGCCGGATTCCGCGCCGCCCGCAGCAAGCACGGCGGCGGCGTTAACCTCGTGCTCGGCGACGGCTCGGTCCGCTTCGTCTCCGACAGCGTTTCGCAAACGACCTGGTGGGCCCTGGCCACGCGCGGTAGCAACGACATCCCCGGCAACGACTATTGACACGGAGCGTGCGCATGGCCACGGCAACGCTTAACGCCACGCTCGACGGCGCACGACACGCGCACTACCAGCGCGAGGGTTACGTCGTCCTGCGCGGCCTGTTCACGGCCGCCGACGTGGACGAGATGTCCGCCGAATCCGACCGCCTGCTGGAGCGCGTCGATCTCATGACCCCCGACAACATGCGCATCCGCTTCAAGCCGCATGTCGATACCGGGCAGCAGCTCTTCGAAGTCTTCGATCCGTTTGTCGATCTCGCTCCGGTTTGTCTGCGCTACGCGCTGGATCGGCGGCTGCTCGATGCCCTGGCCAACATCTATGGTGAGGAGGCCTGTCTCTTCAAGGACAAGCTGATCTACAAGCCGCCGGGCTCGGCAGGGGCGCACCTGCACCAGGATTACATCGCCTGGCCACGGTTTCCGAAGTCGTTCCTCACGGTCGTCGTCGCGATCGACCCGTTCGACAGCGACAACGGCTGCACGGAGGTGTTTCCACGCGTTCACCGGCACGGCTATCTTTCGCCCGCCGACGGCAAGCACTACCAGCTCGACGACGCCGTGCTGGCCGGCGTCGAGCCGACGCCGCTGCTGCTGGCGCCGGGCGATGTCGCCATCTTCGGCTGCTTCACGCCCCACCGCTCCGCCGCCAACCGCAGCGCGCGCTGGCGGCGCGGGCTGTTCCTCAGCTACAACGCCGCCTCCGAAGGCGGCAGGCAACGTGACCAGCATTACCAGGACTTTCACGCCTGGCTGCGCGACAAGCATCCACCCGCCACGCGCGACAGGCTCTACTTTCGTTGATGAGACATGCGCAACATTCGACTCATACGCTGGAGTCCGGGAGTATTCCTGTTGCTCGTCCTGCTTTCAGGATGCAGCAAGGGGACGGCAACGGTGAGCGGGCGCGTGGCGCACAACGGCAAGGCGCTCGTCGGCGGCAGCGTGACGCTGGTGGGCGAAGGCGGCACGCGCGTGACCGGCCGCATCAACCCGGACGGCACCTACAAGATCGACGAGGTCCCGGTGGGGCTGGTCAAGATCGCCGTCAAGGCGAGCAGCTCGCCTGGATTGCCGCCGGTGCTGGTTCCCTGGGCCCCCGAAGAGAGCGACCCGGAAGCAAGCGACGGCGTGCCGGCCGGCTACGCCGACGCGGACAAGTCCGGCTTGACGTTGACCGTCGCCGCCGGACAGCAGACTTTCGATATCAACCTGCCTTGAGCGACGGACGGA
Source organism: Planctomycetota bacterium (assembly GCA_016873095.1). Taxonomy (GTDB): domain Bacteria; phylum Planctomycetota; class Planctomycetia; order Gemmatales; family Gemmataceae; genus VGYC01. Next base: position 46,667 of record VGYC01000014.1, read on the forward strand.
TGATGGCCCCGCAAGTCACATTCACATCGCTGGAAAGCCTGGCAATGCCTCGCTCGACGACGGCGACGTGGCTAGCCGTCCTGGTCGCGTCGCTGGCGATGGTGGCGACGTTGCCGGGCCGCACCCATGGCCTCGGACTCATCACCGAGCCGCTCTTGCGCGAATTGCAAGTCAGCCGTGTCGGTTACGCAAGCATCAATCTCTGGGCCACGCTGCTGGGCGCGCTTTTTTGCCTGCCCTGGGGCGGGCTGATCGACCGCTGCGGCGTCCGCGTCATGCTCGGCGTCACGCTGGCCTTGCTCGCCGGCGTGGTCCTCGCCATGACCGCGATGCGCGGCGACTGGCCGATGCTCGGCGCCATGCCGCTTGACCTGTTCCTGCTCGTGATGCTGACGCGCGGCTTCGGGCAGAGCGCGCTGTCGGTGGTCAGCATCACGCTGGTGGGCCGCCTGACCAGCCGCCGACCGGGATTGATCATCGGCGTCTATTCGTTCCTGGTAGGTGTTGGCTTTTCGCTGGCGTTCGCGCTCATCAAGTTGGTATCGCAACGCTGGCAACCGGACTGGCGTGAGCTGTGGGCCGGCATCGGTTGGTGCGTGCTGGCGCTGGCGCCGGTCGGCTGGCTGATTGCCCGCGCCCCCGGTTCCTCGCCTGCCGGGAGAGGGGAGAATGCAGTCGCTGCCGGTTTTACGTTGCGTCAGGCATTGTTGTCGCCGGCATTCTGGGTGTTCGCCATCGCAACCTCGTTGTATGGCATGATCGCTTCTGGCATGTCGCTTTTCAACGAGGCGATCCTCGCGGAGCGCGGCTTCGACCGAGACGTGTATTTGACGATCATGGCGATCACGCCCGTGGTTGCGCTCGCCAGCAACCTGGCATCGGGCTGGCTGGCCACGCGTTGGCGAATCGGTTCGATCCTGGGTTTGGCCATGCTCATGCTGGCAGTGGCGCTGGCATGCTTTCCGCTGGTCCGGACGCTGGCCGATGTCTATGTTTATGCGGCGGCGCTGGGCGTCGCCGGCGGCATGGTCACCGTCGTGTTCTTCGCTGTCTGGAGCCAGGTATTTGGCAAGCGACACCTGGGGCAGATCCAGGGGGCGGCGCAGATGCTGACGGTGCTGGGCTCCGCGCTCGGGCCGTTGCTGCTGGCCCTGTGCAATGACCGGACTGGATCGTACGTGCCGATGCTGACCGGCGTGGCGATTGCCAGCGCGCTGCTGGCCGTCGCCTCCTGTCGAGTGTCGATGCCGGTGTTGCAGAGCGTTCGGACCGCTGAAGAATCGCTGATGGTAGACAAGTTACGACCAATCAATGGAGAATAACATGACCACGACCGCACTGCCGGTGACCTCGACTGTTCGCTTTCACCTGTCGCTGAACGTCTCCAACCTGGAGCGTGCCATCGGCTTTTATCGGGTGCTGTTCGGCGTGGAGCCGGCAAAACGCCGGCCTGACTACGCCAAGTTCGAGATGGAGGATCCGCCCATCGTGATGTCGCTGGAGCCGACGACGCGGCCGGTGGGCGGGCCGCTCAACCACCTCGGTTTCCGCATGCCGGACGCCGCCGCCTTGGTCGCCATGCAGCAGCGCCTCGAACTGGCCGGCATCCGCTCGCAGCGCGAGGAAGGCGTCGAATGCTGCTACGCCCGCCAAACCAAGTTCTGGGTGACCGATCCGGATAACACGCTCTGGGAAATCTACACGCTGGACGAGGACATCGAGCACCGCGGCGAAGGGCAAAGCCTGGAGCAGATGCTGCCGCATGCCGGCGCGGGTCGTGCTGAACTGGCGGTCTGGGAGCATCGCCTCACCGATCCGGTGCCGACGACCTTTCCGCTGGCCGATGCCAGCGTCGACGAAGTCCGGTTGCGCGGCACCTTCAACCTGCCGCTGGAGGAAGATGTCAAGCAGCGCGTGCTGCAAGAGTCGGAGCGCGTCTTGCGTCCGGGCGGCAGGCTGTTCGTGCATGTGCTGGTGGGTGACAAGCCGTTGGCCGGCCCGCCGCACCTGCCCGGCCCGGCCGCCCTCGTTCAGCACGTGCCGCTCGACGACGAACCGCCGCGCCTCGTCAAGGCAGCCGGCTTCGTTCGGGTGCAGCTTCTCAAGTTCGACGCCAAGCCGTGCTTCCAGCGCGACGGCGTGTCCATGCGCGAGATGCAAATGGAGGCATACAAATAAGACGTCGCACGAGTGCGCTGCCTGCCCTCTGCCCGTGGCCAGGACTTCCGTGACAGAGGAGAATCCATGTCCACAATCGCCGACGCGATCGTTCGCCGTCTCGCCGCCCACGGCGTGAGTCATGTTTTTGGCTATCCGGGGGGACAGCTCACGCCGATCTACGACGCCCTGCATCGGCAAAACGACATTCGCCATATACTTGCGCGGCACGAGCAGGCCGCCTGCTTCATGGCCGATGGCTACGCCCGTGCCTCCGGCAAGCCTGGCGTGTGCCTGGCTGTGTGTGGCCCCGGCGCCTTCAACGCCGCCACCCCGCTCGCAACGGCATTCACGGACTCCGTGCCCGTGCTGCTCATCAGCGGGCAAGTGCACTCCGGCGGGCTGGGTGCGCGCTCCGGCTATTATCACGAGAACGAACAGCTGGCCGCTTTTTCCGGTTTTACCAAGCTGAGCCTGCGCCTCAACGATGCCACGGAAGTCGACGATGCAGTGGACCGCGCATTCGCGGCGATGACGGAGGGTCGGCCGGGAACGGCTTTTCTCGAAGTTCCCGTGGATGTGCAGCGAACGGAGGTCGGCGATCCGGCGCCGAAGCCGTTGCCAGCTGCGCAGCCGCCCAGGGCGCCGGCCGCGCGCGACGTCGAGGCGCTCGCGCGGCTGCTGTCCACCTGGCAACGGCCATTGCTGCTTGCCGGCGGCGGCGTGGTCACGGCAGGCGCGGAGAAACAGCTTGCCGACCTGGCGACGCGCCTCGGAGCACCGGTCCTGCACACGCTGATGGGCAAGGCGGCGCTGACCAGCACGCACCGCCTCAAGGCGGGACTGCCGTGGCTGAAGGCGACTTCGGACCTGAGCAACATGGAAGCGTTCATGTCGCCGCTGCTCGCCCAGGCGGATGGACTGCTGGCCGTCGGCTGCCGCTTCAGCCAGGCGGCCACGGGCAGCTGGGCCATGAAGCCGCCCAGCAGTCTCGCGCACATCGATATCGATCCTGCCGAGATTGGCCGGCACTATGCGACGACGCTGGGCGTCGTCGCCGACGCCGCCAGAACCCTGGAGGAATTACTGGAGAGGTTGCCGACGTCACCGCGTCCGCCCTGGCTCCTGCCCGATCCGCCCGCCCGAGCATGGCAGTTGCCCGATCTCGACCTTGTCGGCTCGCTGCGGCAGGCGCTGCCGCGCGACGCCATCGTCGTGGCCGACATCACGCGCCTGAGCTATATCCTTCTCTCGGAATTCCCGGTCTATGAGTCGCGCACCTTTTTGCACCCGGCAGGCTTCGTGTCGATGGGCTTCGGAATTCCGGCGGCGCTGGGCGCCCGCGCCGCCATGCCGCAATGCACGATCGTCGTCGTCGCCGGCGACGGCTGCTTTCTCATGTCCGGCATGGAACTGGCCAGCGCCGTGCAGGAAAGGTTGCCGATCGTCGTGGTGCTGATCAATGATGGCAGCTTGAGTCTCATCAAGGCGATCCAGCACCGACGCTACAACGACCGCTTCATCGGAGTCGATCTGAAGAATCCAGACTTTGCGATGTTCGCGAGGTCCTTCGGCGTCCGCAGCTGGCAAGTGAGCGATGATGCTGCATTCAAGGATGCACTGGCGCACGCCATCGCGTGTGGCGCGCCGGCGCTGGTGGAGGTGAGGCTGCCAGGCAGTCTGGCGTAGCAGATATCGCCCAAACACATTGGCAGCCATGCATTTGCGGAAGAGGGGCGGTCTCCTGAAAATCCGGGTTGTTGGGCTTGTCTGGGTTTTGCCGATTGTTGCGGCCCACTGTAGTAGCTGGAAGGTATTAAAAAGCCGCTTCGGAACCTACAAGCGTTGATTTATGCATCCGATTTGTATAGAATGGCTCAGCCTGAGCGCTGTTAACCCTCACCATGTTGGATTGCAATGCTGGATCTCGGCAAGCTTCGCCAGCACATTAAGGCCTTGTCGAACGGCGATGATCAGTCGCGGCGACAAGCCATCGGGTTCTTGAAGGGGCACGAAAGCTCCATCTGGGCCTCAGCCCCTTCCAAGGTCATCGATCCACTTGTCGAATCGCTTCGCCACCAGCTGATTAACGGAACGCAACACGCCTCTTCCCGGCAGGACGTGCTGGCGTTGCTGGGCCACATGGGGCGGCATTCGTCGTGCGCTATTCCGCAGATTGTCGAACTGCTCAAGGAAGGCCACCCGGAGGGTGTTCGCGAGGCAGCAGCCGTCGCCCTGCGCAGGATCGGCGGCGCCGACGCCCGCGTGAAAAACGCGCTCACTGCCGTCTGGCTGGCGCGATCGCTGGCGCAGGCCGGGCAGGTGCAGGTGGCCATCAGCCTGTGCAAGCTCAAGATTCCTGTACCGGGAGCTTCCCGGTTTCTCGCGCTTGTCCTCGTGCAACACCAGGTTTCCGGGCTGCGGAACGCGGCAGCCGAGGGGCTGGCTTCTTGCAACAAGAATGACGTTGACGTCGTGCCGGCACTGCTGGTGGCTGCGCTGAACGACAAGGATGAAAATGTCCGCAACGTGGCCAAGGCCAGCCTGGAAAAACTGCATCTTCCCATCGCAAAGGCCATTCAGCTATGCGCCAAGCAGCTGGATTCCTCGAACTTTGCGGAGGCAGCCATGCGGTTTAGCGGCGAGCAGGCCATTCCCGCGCTGATCGAAGCTCTGCGGGCCAAGGAAATCATGAGTCGCGAGAAGGCTGCGCGGCTGCTGGGCCGGCTCGGCGAGCAGGCAGCCGTCGCCACGCCCGCATTGACGGCAGCGCTGCGCGACAAGAACGCTGAGTTCCGACTTGCCGCCGCCAAGGGGCTGTGGAACATCAGCAAGCAAGCCGATGTTGTCGTCCCGGTGCTGATCGATCTGCTCAAGGGCAAGTGGGCAGCGGAGCAGGCAGCACAGGCCGTGCAGATGGGCCAGGACGGCGTCGAGGTTCGGCGTCAATTCTTGCAGACGGTCATCGAGGCCCTGCAGCGCATCGGTCCCCCCGCCGAGAAGGCCGTTGCCGCGCTCAAGGAAAAGGTTCGCGACAAGAATCGCCTCGTGGCCGAGTCCGCCCGCCGCGCGCTGGAAGTCATCGCGCCGGCAGTGGCTCTCAAGATCTAACGAGGTTCTGCCCGTGCCCCTGGCGGAATTCGCAAGAATTCCGATGATGCTTCGCGAACATTTCCTTACGCCCCCCACACCCGCCCGAACTCCGCCAACCCGAACCCCATCCGCCTTGCCGGACATGCCAGGGGTCAATACCCTGATGGTTTGGTTGTGGCGACATGATAGATCCCTGGTCCTTGAGCGTGAGGTGGGAATGGTCCGAAAGAAGTTGGGTCGCGGCCGCAAGAACCGCTGCCGATTTTGCACGAAGGAAGGCTGCCCGCGGCCGGCGTTCGTCGACTACAAGGACGTCCAGGGCCTCAAGAAAATGATCACCAGCCAGGGCAAGATGTTCAGCCGCAAGCGCAGCGGCAACTGTGCCGCCTTCCAGCGTGCCGTCAAGGATGCCGTCAAGCGGGCCCGGTTCATGGCCCTGCTGCCCTATGTCGGCGAATGATGGGTTCGCTTCACGTGCCGTATCATCTCTGCCGGTGTGCGCTCTTGACTCGGAAGAGAGCGATTCCGCTTCTCACCCAGCCTTTACCTGCGCCACAATTTATTCTTGTAGATTGGAAGCCAGCGCATTAGTATCCATGTAGGGTGCGTGAAACTGCAAGGCAGAGCGAGATGCTTGTTCCACGAGGCGGCAGCACATGGCTGCGGCTGCTGATAATCTCGGCAGCGGCCATGATCGGTGATTGGTCGTCCCTGGCGCGGGCGGAATGCGGTGACTATGTCGCAGTCTCGCATCCTGTGACGGACATGCCTTCGGTTGCGCCTTCCCCCTCGCCACCCTTTCCGCCATCTCCATGTCCTTCCGCCAGCTGCTCATCGCCGACACATGAGTCCACGGCTCGAATGCCCCCGGCGCCGGCTGGCCCCGAGCAGTGGGCCCTTTCCTTGTCCGCGCCTCAGCCATGTGTTGTTCAGGCAATGTTGCCGCGGGCGCCGGCCGTAACCGATCGTGTGCCGCCGTACCCGTCGCGAATCTTTCATCCCCCACGCTGGTAAATTCGGGTTCACTCGCTTGGCGTCACGGCGTGGCTATGCGCCGTGGCGATCCCGTGTCCGTCCCTCAGCGTATGAAGGACGGCCTGTCCTCCTTTGCATTCGTGGGGAATTTGAATTATGAATAACCCGGAACCCAGTCTTCCGGCGGCTGCCGGGGGGCCGGCGCCGCGGGTCTGGCTCGACCGCAAGGGGCGGGTGTACGAGCCGGCCGTGGGGCCGCGACTACGTATCCTGCTCGCCCTGATCTTCGCGTCCGTGGCCCTGCTCGGTGCCTCGGGCTTCTACCTGCTCGCCATCCGCGGCGTCGAGATGTCATCGACGCAGACGCTCACGGGCTTCTTCTCGCTGGCCATGACGTTGTTCCACGTCTTGCTCGGCGTCGCCATCGTCGTCCCCTTCCTCATCTTCGGCTTCCTTCATTACTCGAGCGCTCGTCTCCGTCCGAACCGTCGCGCTGTCAAGCTCGGCATCGTTCTTTTCATTACCGGCATCCTGGTCTGTCTGACGGGACTCGCGCTCATTCAACTGGAGGGTCTGCCGCAGCTGGGCGAGTGCAGTTTGGGCCGCTGGTTGGTGCTGGGGCTGCACGTGCTGACGCCGGTGGCGGGGGTGCTCATTTACGTCCTGCATCGCCGGGCCGGGCCGGACATCAACTGGCGCTGGGGCATTTCCTGGGGCGTGGCCGCCGGCGTCTTCACCGTTGCCATGATCTACATGCACTCGCTCGATCCGCGCAAGTGGCACGCCGCCGGCTCGCCGGAGGGGGAGAAGTACTTCGAGCCTTCCAAGGTGCGGACCACGACGGCCGGCTTCATCCCCGCCGGCGTGCTGATGATGGACGAGTATTGCATGAAGTGCCATGCCGACATCTACGACAACCACATTCACTCCGTGCACAAGTTCAGCTCGTTCAACAACCAGGCCTACCTGTTCAGCGTGAAGGAGACGCGCGAGCGCATGGGCGTTCGCGCCTCGCGCTGGTGCGCCGGCTGCCACGATCCGGTGCCGTTCTTCAGCGGGCAGTTCGACGATCCGAAGTTCGATATGGTCAATCACCCGACGGCCAAGGCGGGCATCACCTGCACCGTCTGTCATGCCATCACGCATGTCAACAGCCGTTCCGGCAACGCCGACTTCACCATCGAGGAGCCGATCCACTATCCGTTCGCCCGGAGCGATAACCCCCTCCTCCAGTGGTTGAACAACCAGCTTGTGAAGGCGAAGCCGGACTTTCACAAGAAGACGTTCTTGAAGCCGTTCCATCGCACTGCCGAGTTCTGCTCGACGTGCCACAAGGTCGGCCTGCCGCAAGAAGTCAACCACTATCGCGAATTCCTGCTCGGCCAGGATCATCCGACATCGTTCCATCTGAGCGGCGTTTCCGGACACGGCGCCCGCAGCTGGTACTATCCGGAAATCTCCAAGACCAAGTGCGCCGATTGCCACATGCCGCTCACGGCCAGCAAGGACTTCGGCAGCCGCGATTTCGACGGCAGCGGCGTGCGCAAGATTCACAGCCACACCTTCCTGGGGGCCAACACCGGCATGCCGGCCCTGGAGAAGTTCCACGGCTTCGAGAAGGTCATCGATGCCAACCGAAAGTTCCTGACGCAAGGCGTGGACGGCACATCGCCGACGCTGCGTATCGATCTCTTCGGTCTCAAGAAGCTCGACAAGGACAGCACCGTGGATGCACCGTTGCTCGGCGATCAGCCGTTGCGGCCGAATCTGCCCACGATTCAGCCGGGTGGAACCTACATGTCCGAAGTCGTGATTCGCACGCTCAACGTCGGCCATCATTTCACGCAAGGGACCACCGACTCGAACGAGGTCTGGGTCGAGTTCACGGCAAAGTCGGGGCAGCGCCTCATCGGTCGCAGCGGCGGCATGGATGGCGGTGCGGATATCGGCCGGGTCGATCCCTGGTCGCACTTCCTCAACGTCTTCATGCTCGATCGCCACGGTAACCGCGTGGATCGCCGCAATCCGCAGGACATCTTCACGCCCCTTTACAACCACCAGATTCCGCCGGGCGCAGCTCAGGTCACGCACTTTCGGTTTTGCGTGCCGGCGGACGCGACCGAGCCGATCGAGCTGTCGGCTCGCGTCCGCTATCGCAAGTTCGACTACACCTACATGGAGCATGTCTACGGCCCCGGCAAGGTGCCGAAGCTGCCGATCGTCGATCTGTGTTCCGACACGGTCACGCTGCCCGTGGCCGGCGGCAAATCCGTAGCGCCGCAGACCACGAAGATACCCGCCTGGCAACGCTGGAACGACTACGGCATCGGCTGCTTCCTCGAAGGCGGACCAGACGGCAAGGAAGGTGGCGAGCTGGCACAGGCGGAGCGCTCCTTTCAGCGACTCCTGAGTCCGGAATTCGCGCGCACGGCCGCGCACGGGCACGGCCACCTCAACCTCGCCCGCGTCCACTGGGCCTACGGCGGACACAAGCGTCTCGAGCAGGCCCGGCAGGCACTCATCCTGGCCCGCAAGGTCGATCCCCCGGCACCGTGGCAGACCGTCGCCTGGTTCACCGGGCTGGTCAATCTCCAGAACGGCAACCTCGATGAGGCGATCGTTGACTTCAAGCAGATCCTCGATCCGGCCAATCGCGATCCGCGCCGCAAGCAGGACTTCACCGGCGACTTCGTCGTCCGCAACGAGCTGGGCAAGGCGCTGTTCCTGCGCGGCCAGCAGGAAAGCGGCGACGAGGCGAGGCCGTTCTACCGCGCGGCCATCGGCGAGTTCGAGAAGACGCTGGCACTGCACGCCGAAGACGTCGTCGCCCACGAGTTCCTCAACAAGTGCTACAACCGCCTCGCCGAGCATGCCGGCAAGGGCCTGCCCATGCTCGACTCGTTGCACGACGACGAGCAACGTTTCCGCGACCTTGCCGTCAAGGTGGACCGGTCGCGGCATGACCCCGAGCAGTTCATCGAACAGGCGCGCAGGCTGGCGCAGGAGCTGTCGGCCAAGAAGCTGTCGCTGCGCATGCCGGTGATCCTCGACATCCGCAAGACGTGCCTGACGGTCTCGAGCTCGACGCCGGATATCGGTCCACGCCTGCTCGTCGGCCAGTCGCTCGCGCAACTGGACCGGCTCATCCTGGAGCGCTTGCCGGAACTGGGCAAGGAGCTGACGACGGAGAACGGCGACAGGTCGCAGGAGCGCGCCCGCTCGCTCGCGGACGCGCTCACGCAGCTTGCCATCAAGCCGGCAGCGGTGAACGCCCGGCCGATGCTCGGCTTCGCCGCCCAGTGGCCTGAACCGGGTCTGCCGGTTAACCTGGCTCTGGAAGCACTGGCGGTCGGCGGCTATCTGCAAGGTCCGTTGCCGCCGCCGCGCTTGCTGGCCATGCACAGCTTGCGCAGCAAGGTCAAGTCTCTGTTCGCGCATGGCGACGAGAAAACCAGGGCCGCCGCCGCGCTGGTGCTGGCTCGCATTCATCAGGTTTATCACGGCATCTACCGCGTGGATGACAACGCCCAGGGACAGGCACTGGCGGCGGCTCGGCGACAGTATCCCGCAGCCGATCGCGCTTCCCACCCCATCGTCATCTACGACCTCCAACCGCCAAGGGCAGGGGACTGACATGCACGCTCATCGCAATCACGAAACGGGAGGGCGCGGCTCCTGCCGAGCCGTGAACTTTCGGGAAAGGCATCGTCCAAGCGGCGCGGCGGGAGCCTCGCCTTCCCGCGACGGGCGCCTCCACCGTATCGTTGTGCCCCTCGGTTGCCTTGTTCTCATCGGCCTCACGCTCAGCCCGCTCGGCTGCAAGGGCAAGACCGAAGATGAAAACAAGGGCAACGGCAACGAAATCGGCCTTCCCAAGCCTCAGGCACGCAAGCACATTCCGCCCAAGGTACGCTTCACCGACATCACGTCGCAAGCCGGCATCGACTTCGTCCACAACAACGGCGCCTTCGGACTCAAGCTCCTGCCGGAGACCATGGGCTCCGGCGTTGCCTTCATCGACTTCGACCAGGACGGTCTCGTCGATCTGCTGCTGGTCAATAGCTGCCCGTGGCCCGGCAAGGAAGGCAAGGGCAAGCCGCCGACACTGGCCCTCTATCGCAACAAGGGGCAAGGCAAATTCGAGAATGTCACTGCCGAGTGCGGACTCGGTGTCACCATGTACGGCATGGGCGTCACCGTCGGCGACTATGACAACGACGGCTGGCCGGACCTGTACATCACCGCCGTCGGCGGCAATCGGCTTTTCCACAACGAGGACAACGGCAAAGGGGTCCGCTGCTTCAAGGACGTGACTGCCGCCGCCGGAGCGATCAACAACGCCGACTGGCCGGCAACCGGCTTCTTTGAGCATGTCGCTCCGGTCGCCTTTCCAAGCTCGGCGGCCTTTTTCGATTTTGACAACGATGGCCTGCTCGACATCTTTGTGTGCAACTATGTCGAATGGTCGCCCAAGACCGACTCGGGACAGCGCTGCACCTTGCAGGGCGAGGACCGTGCCTTTTGCCCGCCGCGCGCCTTCAAGGGGAGTCAGTGCGTTCTCTACCGCAACCTCGGCAACGGCAAGTTCGAGGACGTTTCCAGGAAGGCCGGCATCCACGTCACCGGCGAGCAAGGCGAGGCCACCGGCAAGTCGCTCGGCCTGGTCATCTGGGACATTGACGGCGACGGCTACCAGGATGTCATCGTCGCCAACGACACGGTCCGCAACTTCCTGTTCCACAACAAGGGCAACGGCACGTTCGAGGAGCGCGGCATTCCCGCCGGTGTCGCCTTCGCCGAGGGAACGGCCCGCGGCGCCATGGGCATCGACGTCGGCGAGTTCCGCCCCGGCCAGTTCGCCGCCGCCATCGCCAACTTCGCCAACGAGCCGGTCACGTTCCTGCGCCTGGACCGCCCCAAGGACCTGCTGTTCTCGGACATCGCCCTGATCGCCGGCCTGGCGGGACCGAGTCGCATCGTCCTAAAGTTCGGCCTGTTCTTCTTCGACTTCGATCTCGACGGCTTGCTGGATCTGCTGATCGCCAACGGCCACCTGGAGCCGGACATCCACGTCGTGCAGTCCGATCAATCGTACAAGCAGCCGGCGTTGCTGTTCTGGAACACAGGCGACAAGAAGCGGGCGTTCGAGCTGGTGACGCCGGCGGAGGCGGGGCCGGACCTGTTCCAGCCCATCGTCGGCCGCGGCTCTGCCTTCGCCGACATCGACGGCGACGGCACGCTCGACGTGGTCCTCACCGACAACGGCGGTGCCGCCCGCTTGCTCAAGAACGAAGGCGGCACCGGCAACAACTGGGTTCGCCTGCAACTTGAGGGCGACCCGAAGAAGAAGGTCAACCGCGACGCCATCGGCGCCGTGGTCACCCTCACCGCCGGCGGCAAGACCCAGACCCGCCACGTCAGCACCGCCCGCGGCTACCTCAGCCAGAGCGAATTCCCCATCACCTTCGGCCTCGGCAAGACCGACAAGATCGACCGCGTCGAAATCCGCTGGCCGGGCCACGCCGAGACACAGGTGATCGAGAAGCTGCAAGCGAGGAAGCTGCACAGGATCAAGCAGAAGTGACGTTGCAAGCTGTCAGCGGTCAGCTGTTAGCGGTCAGCTATCAGCGATGCCGGCCGAGTCCTCCGGCTGAAAGCTGACGGCTAATAGCTTGGAGAGTCAATCATTCAGAGAAGTTCACAGGTAAGAAAGCGTGCCTACATTTTCGCCCGAAGACTCGGAGCTACTAGGACTAGGCGCCCATCATTCATTCGCTCTTCGATTTCAGCGGGCCTCGCGACTCGAAGCGCGCGATCTCTTCTTTCAACTGATTGATCAGCCGTTTGAGAGACCTCATGCTCAGCTCACGCACGTGTTGGTCACCGCCGTGTGCATGCTGGTTTGCCTCGTAGCGCTCCTCGAGCAACCGTAGTTTTTCACGAGTTGCTTTCAGTTCGCGCAGACTTTGCAAGCTCATAGGATAACCTCCACCATGCCTTTGGCAAGCAACTGTCGGTCGGTCGCGAAGAATGTATCGACAAGGACGTCGAAGTCCGCCTGGCTCACAAGATTGATTTCCAGAAACGGCAAGCCGCTGACCAATTCGGCCTCGGCAGCTTCGTCGCGCGGGAAACCTGCTTCCACAAGGAGAACGCAATCCACATCGTTCGGCTCGAACGCCTCGGTCGTAAAGCTACCGTTGATGACCAATCGCGCGACTCCGGCACGACGTGCCAGGTCCACAAGCCACCTCAGGGATTCCATTTGCACTCGACGCAAATCGGATTCGCGTCCAAAACGGTTTTCGATCGCGTCAAGCGCGGCTGGATGCACACCTGGTGGTAGGTAACCATGTTCGTTGAACGGTGGAATCATTGTTGCAGATTATTGTACCGATTGCTGCGTCTCTTGGAGACGGCCGACGGACGCACTGACGTCGAGTTAAGTTCAGTGAAGGTTCGATCTCTGCCAGAGGTTGAATCGGATGATCTCCTGGCTAAGAACAGTCCAGAGATGCTGGCGGGATAAGCCGTATTCCTTTGAGATCGTCTTATCATGGCAATCACGCCTTCACCTGCGCCGCTTACTCCCAGAGCCTTTCGGGTTCGTCTCGCTCTCATCGTGATGCTGGCGGTGGTTGCTTTCGGGGCTTTGCTGGTCGTGCCGCGCTTTCCGCAAGACACCGCCTACCACGACTTTGCCGATCAACGCACGCTGCTGCACATCCCCAACGCGCTCAATGTCCTTTCCAACCTGCCCTTTGTCATCTTCGGCGTTATGGGACTGGCGTGGCTCCTGAGCCCCGCCGGCCGACTTCCCAACGCGCACTTTCTGCATGCCTGGGAATGGTGGGCCTACCTGACACTTTTCGCCTTTGTCACGCTGACGGGCTTTGGCTCGGCCTCCTATCACTGGAACCCCACCAATGCGACGCTGTACTGGGATCGGCTGCCCCTCACCGTGGTGTTCATGACGTTTTTCGTCCTGGTCTTTGCCGAGCGGGTTGGACCCCGTGCCGGCCCGTGGCTCCTGGGGCCTTGCCTGGCATTCGGCATCTTTGGCGTCACCTACTGGCACTGGACCGAGATGCACGGCGACGGCGATGTTCGCATCTACGCCTTGGTGCAGTTCTTGCCGCTGCTGGCGTTGCCGCTGCTCTTGCTGCTGTTTCCGGCACGCTACACCGGGACGGCAGCGCTGTGGGGCATCCTGGCGTGGTACGCGCTCGCCAAGTTGCTGGAATTGCTGGACCGACAGGTTCTTGCCGTCAACGGCGTGGTCAGCGGGCACACGCTCAAGCACCTCATCGCCTCGCTGGGCGCGTTATGGATCTTGCTGATGCTCGGGCAACGACAAGCGCTTGGCTCGACGGACCGCGCTGCGGTGTAGTGGCTGCGGATGAAAAGATTCATTGCGTTACCGCCCCCCTCTCGGTGCCCCGGCAACGAATCCAGTGAAGGCTCGTCAGCCGCAAGTCAGTGTCGCACAGCGGATAGTGGCGGATCGTCAGACAGCCGCTTCGTTGCCGGGGGTGGCGGTGCTCTTCAATCAGCCGCCGGACGGCTCTGCAGTCCCGTGTACAATGAATGACGTCACGCTGTTTCCGCGCGTCACGAGGGCGAAGCGCATGCCTCGATCCAGACCGCTCTCCGCAAGAGCGCTCGCTGTCCAGGACCTGGCGGTCGCTTTGATGGCCCAGCACGGCCTGGATCGCGGCTGGACGTTTCGCTTCAACCGCGCCCGGCGGCGCATGGGCGTCTGCTACTATCCGACGAAGCGGGTGCAAATCTGGCCGCCGCGCATCCTGGTGAAGCCGGGAAGAATCGAGCTGTCCATTCACCTGGTGGAGCGTAACGGCGACGAGGAGATTCGCGACACGATCTTGCACGAGATTGCACACGCGCTGGCCGGACAGAAAGCCGGGCACGGGCCGCGCTGGAAGCTGATCGCCCAGGCCATCGGCGCCCGTCCGGAGCGCTGCAGCCTCACGGCCGACATGCCGAAAGGGCGCTGGCTGGCTGTTTGTCCCAATTGCCGGCGTGAGCATTACCGCCATCGCCGGCCGCGCTCATTGGGCGGCTACCATTGCAAGGAGTGCGGGCCGGTGCTGGGCGCCGTTGTATGGCGAAGCGGCGTTCAGCGCACGCCCTGAGGCGGGCCTGGTTGTCACGCCATTCCCGGGAGCATCACCATCGATCTCTTTCACGACATTCATCTGGCGAACGCGAAGAAGGCCCAGCCGCTGGCGGCACGGATGCGGCCGCGCACACTGGACGAGTTCGTAGGCCAGGAGCATTTTCTCGGACCGGGAAAGCTGCTGCGCCGGCTGCTGCAGGCGGACCGGATCGGCTCGGTGATCTTCTACGGGCCGCCGGGGACGGGCAAGACAGCGCTGGCCCATGTCATCGCCGGGCACACGCACTGCCGCTTTCAGCAACTCAACGCCGTGGCCGCCGGCGTCAAGGAAGTGCGGCAGACGCTGGAGGAGGCCCGCGCCGAACTCGAGACCGGCGGCCGGCGCACCATCCTTTTTGTCGATGAACTGCATCGCTTCAATCGCGCCCAGCAGGATGTCTTGCTGCCGGACGTCGAGGAAGGGCGCGTCATCCTCATCGGGGCAACAACGCAGAATCCGTTCTTCGCCATCAATTCGCCGCTGCTGAGCCGCAGCCAGATCTTCACCTTTCAGCCGCTGGGCAAGGACCAGATCAAGCTCATCATGCAACGTGCCCTGGCCGATGTCGAGCGCGGGCTGGGCAAGACGACGGTCCAGCTGCATCCGGATGCACTGGAGTTTCTGGCGGAGATCTGCGATGGCGACGCCCGCCGTGCCCTGACGGCCCTGGAAATCGGCGTGTTGTCCGCCGCCGCCCAGCGCCCGGATGTCCCGGTCGATTTCACGCTGGACGTTGCCCAGGAGTCCATCCAGCGCAAGGTCATGGACTTCGACCCGACCGGCGACGCGCATTACGACCTGGCGAGTGCGTTCATCAAGAGCATGCGCGGCAGCGATCCGGATGCGGCCATCTACTGGCTGGCACGCATGCTGGAGGCCGGCGAGGACCCGCGCTTCATCGTCCGCCGCATCGTCATCTGCGCCTCGGAAGACGTGGGCAACGCCGACCCGCAAGCGCTGCTGCTGGCAGCAGCCGCCCTGCAAGCCGTCGAGTTTGTCGGCCTACCCGAATGCCAGCTCTCGCTGGCGCAGGCGGTCACGTACATTGCGACGGCGCCGAAGTCGAACGCCGCGACGCTGGCCATCGCCAAGGCGCGGGAGGACGTCCGCTCCGGCCGCACTCTCGCTGTCCCGGAGCATCTGCGCGACGCGCATTATCGCGGCGCCGCCAAGCTCGGCCACGGCGCCGACTACAAGTACAGCCACGACTACGAAGGCGGCTGGGTCGAGCAGCAGTACCTCCCCGAGGAACGCCGCTACTACGAACCTGTGGATCGCGGCTTCGAGGAGGAGATTCGCAAGCGCATCGCGGCAGTGCGTCGCAACCAGTTGCCGGCGCGCGATGAACCATCGGCGACGCACGGGCACGCCTGAGCTGCCATTCTCTTCCATCTCCGTCATCACCTTGATGCCGGAAACGCGAGTCTCGATCGACAAGCTGGCGGCGGCCGAACTTTGTCGTCGCCGTCGGGCCCGGCACACACGCCGCAATCGCCAGCTTCGTCACCCTTGAATCCCGCGCGGCTTCCATTTATAAAAACCGTTGTCGCGCGATTTCATGTCCACGCCAGCCACGGAGACTGGTAAACATCATGCTGGCCCGCAAATACCTTTTCCCCAACGTCATCGAGATGAACTACCAGGCCGGGCGACGCCTGGGAGTCAACGTCTATCTCATCGACGGCGGCGACGAGTTCCTGCTCATCGATGTCGGCTATCTCGATACCGTGGACGAGATTGTCGAGCTGATCCGCAAGATGGATTTCAACCTGTCGATGTGCAAGATGATCATTGCCACGCACGCCGACGCGGATCACATCCAGGGCATCGCCCGTGCCAAGGAGCTGATGAAGACAAAGGTCGCCGCCCATCCGCTGACCGTCGAGCCGCTGGAGAGCGGCGACGAGATCATGACCTACGCGACCATCAAGGCCCAGGATTTCGCCATCCCCATGCCGCGCTGCAAGGTCGATATCGAGATCAACGAAGGCGACGTGATCAATGTCGGCTCGGTCAAGGTCGAGGTCTGGCACACGCCGGGGCACACGGCCGGGCAACTCGCCTTCAAGATGGGCGCCCAGGAACCCAAGCTGCTCTTCTGCGGCGACAACATCTACAAAGATAGCTGCGTCGGCGTCATCGACGCCCATCACGGTTCGCACATCCCGGACTTCATCCAGTCCTTGAAGCGCATCATCAAGGACGATTCGGAGTTCCTGCTGCCCAGCCATGGTCCGGTGTTCCGCCGCGACAACCGCATCGTGCAGAAGGCGATCGACCGGCTGACGCAGTATCAATACATGGCCGACTTCGGCACCTGCGCGATCGGCTGGCCGCTCCTCGACGAGTGGGAAGCCGACGTCCTCGCCGGCCGCATGCCGGAGTTCAGCAAGGCGGAGACACGCTAACATCTGACTCCCCTCTCCCTCTGGGAGAGGGGCTGGGGGTGAGGGATTTCGCGCGTGATCCTGACCCTCACCCCAACCCTCTCCCAGAGGGAGAGGGAGAAAGAAGTTCATGAAAATCGGTATCGCGGGCTTTTCCGGCTCGGGCAAGAGCACGGTGTTTCACTGGCTGACGGGCGTCGCCCCGGACCCGGCCAAGGCTCAGCACGGACAGCTCGGCAAGCCCGACATCCCCGACGAGCGCCTCGACTGGTTGTCGCAGCACTTCAAGCCCAAGAAGACTACCCCCGCCAAGGTCGAGTTTCTCGACACGCCCGGCCTGTTGCTGACCGAGCGCCGCGACAACGCCCGACGGCTCGGCATCATGCGCGACGCCGGCGGGCTGCTCGTCGTCCTCAACGGCTTTGCCGAGGGTGACCCGGCGGCCGAGTTGCTCCGCTTCCGCGAGGAGCTGGTGTTCGCGGATCTGGAGATCGTCAGCAACCGGATCGATCGGCTGCAAACTCAGCTCAAGAAGCCGCGCCCCGCCAAGGAACGCGATGCCGATCAACTGGAACTGGATCTCTTGAAGCGCGTTGTGTCGGCCCTGGAGGAGGGCAGGGGCGCCGCCTCTCTCGGACTCAAGGACGAGGAGGAAAAGATCATCCGCAGTTTCCAGCTATTGACGCTGAAGCCGGAACTGGTGCTGCTCAACCGCGGCGACGACGGCACATCGCAGCCGTTGCCCGTCGGGCTGCTGGAACTGGCCCCCACGGCCCTGCAGGCGCCGGCCCGACTCGAGCGCGAGCTGGACGAGCTTTCCGAGGAAGACCGGCAAGCGTTCATGAAGGACCTGAACCTGTCCGGATTCTCCCGGCCGGAAGTGCTGCGCAAGATCTTCTACGGCATGAGCAGCATCGTCTTCTTCACGGTGGGCGAGGATGAGTGCCGTGCCTGGCCGATCCCGAAGGGCGCCAGCGCCGTCGAAGGCGCCTCGCAGATCCACACGGATCTCGCGCGCGGCTTCGTCCGCGGCGAGGTCGTCAGCTACGATGACTTCAAGAAGGTCGGCTCGATGAAGGAGGCCAAGGCCCGCGGCGTCTACCGCCTCGAAGGCAAGACCTACATCGTGCAGGATGGGGACATCATGCACATTCTCCATTCATAAGCGTAGAGTCGGCGTCCTTGGCGTAAACCCATTTGGTCTGGTCCTTTAGGATTCGATAGCGTTTCTTTTGGCCCCAGGGGATGCCCTCCCAATAGAGAACGCACTTCCGAACAATCTGCCGGACCTGTTCCGCACGCTGGCGGTCGCCCATCTCGTCCCAATGAGCCTGGAGTCGGGCGATCTTGCTCATTCGTTCCTGTATGTCGGCATCCAGGTTTCCGATTCGCTCCCACAGAGGAATGGTCCGCTCTTTCCACTTGCGGATTTCTTCCTCCATCTTTTTGAGTTGGGCGTCCAGAACGGGTCGGCGCATGTCGTTCGCTTCGCTCCACACCGCCGTCACGTTTGCGTGCCGATTTTCGAGCTTGCTCAACTGGTCCTTGGCGACACGAATCTTCTCTGCTTCAAGCCGCCGCACTTGCTCGGACAATTCCCCGCCCGGCTCAAGCCCCACCTTGAAAGAGAAACCCTTCGCCTGAAGCGCCACAAAGTAAACGAGCAACTGCTTCATCTTGGCGACTTCCTTCTCCGGCAAATCTGCCACGGTCTTGCGGATTTCAGCGACAAACTCCTCGATGCCAAATCGCAAGATGTCGTGAATCTTCTGGCGGTCGCCGTCGATCTCACCGAGCAGTTGCAGTTCTGCGTCCATCTTGATCCTGGCGCTTGTACTCGTCGCCTTTTCCACGTCTACGCCGAGGGTATTCAGATGGTCCATGACCAGGGCCTCGGCGTCAGCGTGGCCGATGGTGTAGGCGTGACAGGCCCCACCCAACTTGTGACCGATGACCCGTTTGTGGTCATAGGTCTTGCAGACGTAAACTACTCGACCGTTGTAGGGTCGAGTGGTCATCGCCGCTCCGCAGTGTCCGCAATACATGATGCCCCTAAGCCACCGCTTGCCGTTCTTTGGTGCGGAGGGAAAGCTCGGAGCCTGCTTCAGCTTCGTTTGAGCCTGCTCCCATACTTCCTTGGTGACGATGACAGGATGCGTCCCCGTTTTGACCCGGCACTCGTCCAACGGACGGTTCGGCTTCAGTTTCTCCTTTACGGGGGTCATGATCCCCTTGGCGTCGAACGTGTAGATTTCAGCAAACTGATGCCGCCCATAGTAAGTGTCTCCAGTGAACTGCGGATTCTTGAGGATGTCGCCTATCGTTTCGTGCGTCCACGGATTGCCGTAGTGCAGTCGGCCTGATTCGTTCAGCCGGAGGGCAATACCTCGGCGGGAAATGTTTTCTGTAATCCACCAGTGGAAGATGTCCTGCACGATCTTGATTTCTTCGGGATTGATGGACAAGGCGAGGCGGGTGTACTCCTGCTTTGACTTGCGAGGGCAGTTGTCCCGACGCACCAGACCGTTCGGGTAATGAATTTCGCCCCGGTAGTGGCTCGTGTGGTGGAACCGCCAAAGTTGCTCGCCGCCGTCCACGGAGAGGCATACCTTGTCGTACCCGAACGGGGGTCGCCCGCCCACCCAAGCACCAAGGCGATCCAGCTTGCCGACTTTCGCCCGCATCGAGTTAAACGCCAGTTCTTCCAGTTCCTTCTCGGACTTCAACGAGTTGATGTAGACGTTTAACTCGGTCGCCATGTCCGACGAAGTAAGCTCCCTCTTGTCCTTCAGGTCGAACAGATTCACCCCGTTCTCGGCCAGGATTGACAACCAGCCGAAAAGCTGTTTGCGGTCCTTGCCGCCCCAGCGATTTTGTGACTCGATGTAGATCGTGCCGATCTTGCTCTCCGGCTTCCTCCCGGCAATCGGAGCAGGGTTCACCAGGGCCATGAGCCGTTGAAAGTCCTTGCGCTTGTGAGCATGGCGGCGGCTACCCGTATCCATGAACCACCACTCATCGGGGACTTCCTTGCCCATGTCTAGCAACATGCGCTTCACGTTGGCGATCTGGTCTTCCGTCTCTTGTGCCGAAGTCGATTTGCGAATGTACACAACCTCCGCCTTGGTCGAAGTGATTCGGTCGGTGGGCTGCGAAAAACCGTTGTTGACGATGGGACGCATACAGACAATCTCCTCGACACACCCTTCGGCGTGGTGATTGAGATTGCCTGGACGGGTTCGGGCCGTCGTCCGACCGAGGCAGAAAGCCGGGAAAGTCGCAAAGCGGCCACAAAAAGAAATTCCCGACGAGCAGGCTTGTACCACGCTGGAGGGCGAGTTGTAAACCGATTTGACCTGTCATTTGCAGCCGAATCCAGCATCGGCTGCGTTTTTCCGGCGGTCACGGGCAGTCACGACCTTCACCCCGGCGTCCCGGATCGCCGTGATGATCTCTGGCGAGGGGAGGCGGGCGAGCCGAGGGAGATCGGAGCAGAGAAGAACGTCGAACTTGCCCTTGGCGGCGTCTTCGAGCAGCAGCTTCAAAGCGCTGCTGCCGGGGCCGATGTCCTGGTACTCGGCGACGATCTCGTGCGTGTCGCCGAACTTGGCGTGGAGTTCTTCACGCTGGCGGTCGTGATCGCCCTTTGATGATCTGATGTAGATGGCTTCCTTGGTCATGATCTTGCTCCTTTTGGTTGAAAAGCCCGCCAGGAACATTCCTGGCGGGCAACGTCTTACTCACGGCAGTCCTGTGGTGATCCCGGCTGTTGATGGCGGTGCTGTCCGTCATGGGCATGTGGATCGCCGAGAGAAAACATATCCATTGCCATGACGCCCTCATAATCCTCACCTTCCGTGGCTGCTCTCCATGCCAATCGGTCGGAGGAAACGTACACGTCCGCTTCGCTTGCAGGGTCCACTATGACCCACAGATTGTCATTCATGAAGGTCTTGCGGGACAGCATCACGAAGTACACACGGTCTGTGTTCTCACTGGTGATGAAATTGGCGACATCATCCGGCGTAGAATCCAGGCAACGAATGATTTCTCGGCCTTTGTGAACGACCGCTTTTGCCCGTCCTCCGGCCAAAGTCCAAGTGGTCACTGGCTGGTTGGTCATGTCACGCCGACCAGCTTGTTCTCCAGCATTCTTTACACTGGCTTCGCCCCACGCCTCAGCCATTGCCCGTGGCACGACGACTGCTCCAAGCGCCAGAGTGCGATTTCGGTTCATCTTCTTTGCCCGCCTTTTCTCTGCCCGCTTTTTCTTCTGCTCAGATCGGTTCATGTGAGCGCCTCCTCGCTTCAGTTGCCTCAGTGCTGTCCATCTCGTTCGAGTTTCTGTTCCCACACAACCATAGAGAAGCCATCGAGCCTCTTACTTCGTTTCCTCACCGCTTTCCTTCAACCACGCTCGCCTGAAACTTGTGCAGACTTCGGACACGAGCAGGCCGTACTGGTCCGAGGGTGCAAACATCTGCGACCGAGCCGGACGTATCCTGGTCGGAGGCCAGTTGATTCTTGATCCAGGTCATATCATCCATTCTGGATTCTCCTCTAACTCCTCTAACTCGTCGTCGGTCATGGCTTCGAGTTCGTGTCGGCGTCGCTCCAACGAGTCTGCGATTGTAGTTTCCCGCAATAGCTTCACGTTTTCCTCCGAGGGTTCTTCGTCACCCATGTCATTAGCTAGTTCTCTTGCTCCTTCCAGGTGTCCGTACGGCGAACCGCGTAGCGCGCTGGCGGTGCCGCGCCGGTGCCGCGCCGGTGCCGCGCGGGTCGGTTTCGGGCGCTCAGGGCTGGGAAGCGGCTGGGGTTGGCGAGGCGGTAGCCGGAG